>NZ_PGCK01000008.1 GCF_021023085.1 Methanooceanicella nereidis
CACAGCTTCTCAAACCATTAATCAACAAAAACAATCGATTAATCAAAACACCAACAAAATATTAAGAAAAAGAAAACAACCACAACCCCTATCCAAACAACCAACTAAACACCATCACAACTACTGGAGCCCTTAGCGCCCTTCGTGGTGAAAAATAGTGAACCTTGGTTATCTTTGTGATGGACTTGACAACTATAGACTGATATATGCTAAAAACTTAAGACACTCGCTACTTAGACTTGGTCTCCTTCGTGCCTTATTCTCCGAACTTTATGACGGACACTTCCCCGCTTTTCAGGTCGACAAGCGGTATCCTTGCCGGATCGGGCTGGATGTTCATGCGTTTTTGGAACTCGGTCTGACCCTGCCAGGTGCCCGAATTCGCGAGAAGGACTCCCCTGTACCTGCAAATCCCGACCGTATGAACGTGTCCGCTGTGTATGACATCGGGCAGCGGGTCTATGACAAAATGATCTTTCGACTCTGGCGCTATCATCACCCTGCCCCCGTATATGGGCGACAGGTGGCGGCGTTTTAGAAGCTCTACCATGACTTTTTCAGGGTATGAATAAGATGCTCCCGGAAGGTTCGACACCATATCGTCGATGGAACGTCCGTGATATATGAGGAATCTTACCCCCTCTATTTCCACTGCAGCGGGGTTCCCCACGAAAGTAATATTGTCGTTCCGGAACATGCTCCTTATCTCTTCAGGCAGTGCCGGCTGTGGCTCGGCCTGGCGTACGGCGTCGTGGTTGCCCGGAGATATCACGACGCTTATGTGCTTCGGTATCTGGTCAAAGTACTCTGCTGTTTTTTTGTATTGATCATAAATATCCAGGATATGAAGCTCTTTATCCTGTCCCGGGTATATCCCTATGCCGTCGACAAGGTCTCCGGCGACTACTATGTATTTTAGCCGTGATACCAGGTCGGCATCCTGATCTGAAACGGAGTCTCCGTTTATCCAGTCAAGAAAGCTTAGCCAGTTATCCTCAAGGAACGTGTCGCTGCCTACATGCACATCAGATATAAGAGCTGCCACTGCCGGTTCATCGGAATGGCGGGCAACGTTAGTATAGGGCACATCGGGATAAATGATGGAACTGGCTATGAAAAGTCCCCCGTCGCTTGCGGGAACACCGGTCACCCCGATGACCTCGTCCAGAAGGACAGGCATATCGCAAATGTCGCTGTCTTTCATTATGAGAACGCTGATCGAGCCTGTCTGATCCTCTACCTCTATCAGCCTGTGGCCGTTAGCCGTAACGCGATGGTCGGACACGATGCCTATTATGGATATCTCGTTCTTTTCAGAAGAAGAGGCGGACCTCATTCCTTTTTTCTTCAATATGCTCTCTATGGGGCGGGAGCTTATCCTGTTACGCATCATATCCCCGAGTATGGAGAACCTGTTCCGGAAATATCCTACGAACTCGTCATAGTCCCCTATGCATGTGGAGTTGTTCGTGATGTCCTTTAATATCCTGATGTCGGGCGGAGTGCCGGCTATCCCCGTGGCAGCGGGCTTGATCGCGATACGCGCCACATCTTTGCCCGATATTATAAAGGCTGAAGGGTCCAGTCCTGAAAGCAGCCTGCCAATGAGCTCGTCCGGGTCGCGGCTGCCCTTAAGCATATCAAGGGCATCAGGCTCAAGTATGTAACCCTTATTCGCCAGAACTTTTACGATATCCATATCATGCATGTACAGTATATGCCAATATCTCAATTACCAATATAGCTTTTTGGGAAAGGTATAAGAACATTAATAATATAAAATTATTAATATATTATAATAGGGGCAGAGTACATTGGTAAACTTGATCCATCAATTCTTAACAAGCGACAATTTTTGGATATCGCTGTTCAGGGACGTCTTATACGCATTCGCTCTTGTTTCGGTCCTTGCCATAGCGCTTTATGCTTATGCAGGAGTATGGCCGCCGCTTGTGAGCGTGGAGGGCACCAGCATGTACCCCAACATGCAAAACGGTGACCTTATCGTCGTACAGGGCCTGAACAAGATGGATATCGTCACGAATGAAATAGGGAAACAGAACGGGTATAAAATGTTCGGTGATTATGGTGACGTCATAGTATACAGGCCGTTCGGGAGGAGCGACGTCACGCCTGTGATACATCGCGCCATGTACTGGACGAACGCTTCCGAAGTGATGTGGGACGGAGGAGTGCAGGCGCCGGCAGAAGGCTACATCACACAGGGAGACAATAATTTCCTTTACGACCAGTGCAGCGGCATATGTCCGAACACTCCGGTGAAGGACGAATGGATACTGGGCGTCGCAAAATACAGGATCCCGTACCTCGGGTATATCAGAGGGCTCCTCGGGTTCATAGGATAGCCCGATAATACCTGACCTTATTTTACCATTTGTTGTAATTTATCCATGATATATCTTAAATAAGGCGTATTCGGCGAGCTGGCTCCCCTGAAAGAGTACTCGATGACGCCTTCCTTATTTATGAGAAAAGCCGCCGGATAGGTCCAGTTCGATACCGGATCGTACACATCATACTGTTTTGAAACACTAAGCTCGGGATCGCTCAGTACCGTAAAAGGTAGATGCACTCTATTAACGGTGTTTTTAACCTTATTCTCCAGCTCGGGAGTTATGGCCACGACCTCGGTGTCAAGCTTTTTGAGATCGGGGTAGGTCTCCTTTAAAGAATTTAGGAACTTCAAAGCGTTTTCATCATACCCGCCTGTATAAAATGTTAAAAAAATATTATGCTTACCTATAAGGTCCATTAATGAGAAGTCTTTTCCGTTCTGGTCTTTTAGACTAAAGTTCTCCGCATTGTCACCTATGTCCAGACGTAAAACCATCTTATACATATCTATCAAAATAAATCTGAACATATTCTTAAAATAATAATCCAAATTTTATACTGTTGTACGAACATATATAACATTAAAATTATAAACTAAAATATTGGCTATGGAGAAAAAGGGCTTATCGGGAGCTTCAAATGGCGATGGTAAAAAGTCTTTTTGGATAGAGCTCCTTAAGGATATTGTTTTTTCGCTCGTGGTGGTCGCACTTATAGCCGGATTCTTATTCGCTTACTCCGGTATCTGGCCGCCGATGGTGAGCATCGACGGAAAGAGCATGCTCCCCAACATGAAACAGGGAGACCTCGTCATAATCCGCAGCCTTGATAAAGTAAATGTCGTCACGTATGAAGAAGGGCAATATAACGGCTATAAGATGTTCAATAATTACGGGGACGTCATCGTGTATAAGCCTCTTGGCGATAAGTCAAATACTCCTGTCATTCACCGTGCCATGTACTGGGTCGACGAAGGACAGCCTATGTGGAGAGGAGGGCCGCCTGCACCTCATTCAGGCTACATTACCCAGGGGGATAATAATTTCCTTTATGACCAGAGCTCGTCAATATCGCCGGGCCAGCCGGTCAAGCCGGAATGGATCCTGGGAGTGTCGGAGTTCAGGATACCGTACCTGGGCCTGGTACGGGCAAGACTTGGATAGGGAATGTTCTGATCGTTGTATCCCCTAAAATTCGATGTTTTATACGTTATTGTCGGATAGGGCGTTAATGATAATGATATCACTGGCAGTGCTTGACATACACTTACAGCATATCCGGTTCACACGCAAATTTCTATGTCGCTAATTATAGGTCTTTGCTTTACATCTTAGGCCCTAAAGGATCTGAGGCTGGATGATGCCTCTGTGCTATAGCCGCTGCTGGTGAAAGAAAGGCCTCGCCTCCTTCAGCGTCCTCAGGCGATAATCGTCCGTTAACACTTTTCTGGTGCTTTCGGCGGGGACACTTAAGGATATTTCTTTTGTACGCCCATACCTTCCCTTGCTCACTACGGTCGCGTTGATTATCCCCAGCATGTCAAGCTCGGATATCAGGTCTGTCACACGTCTTCCTGTAAGGATGTCTATGTCTATCATCCTGCAGAGCCTCCTGTAGACGTTGTAGACATCGCCGGTGTTGAGCTCGTGGGAGCCTTCTGAATCAAGCAGCACTATGCTGTAAAGGACCAGCTTACTCTGTGTAGGAAGGGTGCGCACGACCTCGGTGATCCTGTCCAGCTCTATCTTTTCACGGGCCTTCCTGACATGCTCTTCCCTTACCACGGTATCGCTTAGCCTTTCGGAAAGCTCGGCCGACACTCTCAGGAGGTCGAGCGCTTTTCTTGCGTCGCCGTGTTCCTGGGCTGCGAAAGCCGCACATAACGGTATTACCGCCGGCTCCAGCATATTTTCCTTGAACGCCATCCTGCTGCGCTGCTCAAGAATATCTCTTAGCTGATCGGCATTATATGGCGGGAAAATTATCTCTTCTTCGCCGAGAGACGATTTTACTCTCGGGTCAAGATAATCCGTGAATGTGAGGTCATTGGATATCCCTATTATGCTTACCTTGGCTTTTTTGAGGTCCGAGTTTATTCTCGAAAGATTGTAAAGGATATCGTCACCGCTTTTCTTAACAAGGTTGTCTATCTCATCAAGGATTATGATTGCTATCTGTTCCTTTTTATCGAGCGCGTCCCTGAACTCATTGAATACCTGGTCTGTCGGCCAGCCGGTGATGGGCACATCCCTGTTGTAATGCCTGGCCAGGTGCGCCAGGATCCTGTACTGGGTATCGATCCTCTCACAGTTTATGAATAGCACTTTGCATTCAATGTTCATCTTTTCGGCAAGGTCCTCGAGCTTTTTGCTTACGCTCTCCAGAGTCGCTGTCTTTCCTGTGCCTGTTTTACCGTATATCAATATGTTAGAAGGTGATTCACCCCTGAGAGCTGACACCAGGATCTCCGCGACACTGTTGATCTGATCAAGCCTGTGCGGCAGGTATTCCGGAGTGTAAGATGGTCTTAATACTTCTCTGTTCTTGAAAATGGGCTTAATGCTCAAAAGATTTTCAAATACTTTATCTATTGATTTTTCCTCAGCATTACCTACCAGGTCATCAAAAAGTCCCTTTTCGGACCTATGTTCCCTGTCATTTTCGGAGGACTGGGATGAAGGTGGGGATGTTTTATCAGTGATCATAATCCGTTCTCCAAAACTAAGCGGTTCCAATAGAAACGATAGTTTCGTTCTATATTAATAGTTGTGGTAGGCATAACCCCTTAATTTCTACTGGAGTATAGCTTTATTATCAAATATTTTTATGAATAAGCTTTTTAAATTCCATAATAAATTTAATACTACATAAATTCCTGTGTAATTTGAAAAATAAACGGTTATAAACAAAAATGACTTCGCAGTAAGGGCATAATTTCCACTGGAAAAATTAATGTTCAGTAACACCCACCCCTTAATTTCGAGTGGAACTCTGAAAACACAAAAACAAACTTTTTGTGTTTTTTATGGTGAAAACACATTGTTGTTTCGTTATGAAAATCATACTATTTATAAATAACCATATGTATAGCAAGCGTTTACTGAACAAAAATGATCCGAGTATATAAATTAAGGCCAAAATTCAAATATATTATTATTTTTTTAAATTAAAACGTTCAATTAGCGATCATCAGGAATATCTGGCTATGAATTAAGTAAACTGTCAGAAAAATATTGCATTGGAAATATAGGGGTGGGCCTGTTTTATATACTCTCATTTTCATTTTTCATTTTTTGGTAGTTCTATATTTTCAGTTATTTTAATGTTATAGATCATGAGGTTCAAATATTCTTTATTATTCTAATGGCTCTTCTGCGATCTTTCGGAATTTTAATTATACCTATCGGATGGCAGGTATGCACTAATTTCACGAATACGCTAAACCACTAAATTTTTTTAATATTTAAGAGCTCAAAGGCACAAAAAAATTTCACTCACAAAATCACTAAGGCTCTAATTTCACAATCAAGGCACTAACTGCTCAAACGCTCGACTCAACGCTCAAAGGGCACAAAGTCTCCAACACTAAAACAAGGCTCTAACATCACAAAAAGCACAAATGTTTAAATCACTGTTTGTGTTGCACCTTATCGATCATCATTATATCCGGTAGTATCCATATTTGTCTGTAAATCTTTTGTGACAACCTTTTAGCATGTGTATAGATTCCCAAATTACAGCAAAATCGGGATATCACCGACATCACCATATCCGGTATGCTTCAGCCATAAAGCGGAAACCGTGCCATTAAAATTTCGTGCCTTAGTGGAGATTAGTGTCTTGTTTTAGTGTTGGAGACTTAGTGTTCTTTGTGCGTTAAGTCGAGCATTTGAGAAGTTAGTGCTTTGATTGTGAAATTAGAGCCTTTGAGTTTTGGTGAGTAAAAAAATTCTTAGAGCTTTCGTGTACTTAAAATCTAAAAAAATTTAGTGTTTTTGTGTTTTTGTGAAATTAGCGTATACCTGCCATCCGATAAAAACAACACAAAAACATCAATACAAAAATAGCCTAAGAATTATTATAGTTCATGAAAAAAGTTATTTACCATACACGCGCTAAAACTCAAAGGTGATTTCATCATGTTTCCAGGAATGGGCGGAAGAGGTATCAATCCCAAGCAATTAGAAAAGCAAATGAAAGCTCTCGGCATCGATATTGAAGAGATCGAAGACGTAAAAGAGGTCATAATCAGGACCGGTAGCAAAGAGATAGTATTCAAGGACGCTCAGGTCAGCATAATGAATGCCAGAGGAATGAAGACTTACCAGTTAGTAGGCACTCCCGAAGAGAGAGCTCTGGAAAAAGAGATACCGGAAGAGGATATAACCCTTGTCGCCACGCAGACAAACGTCAGCAGGGACGTTGCAAAGCAGGCATTAAAGGAGTCAAAGGGTGACCTCGCCGAAGCAATAATGAAACTATCCGAAAACAAGTAGATCTGAATGATAGCTCAAGGAGAATATATCCTGCTCAAGGCTGAAGGAGGCCGCGAGTATTTTACATCGGTCAGGGATGAGAAACTACATACAGACCTTGGCATAGTCGACTTGAAAAATATTGAAGGCCTTGAATGGGGCGCCATTGTATACTCGCATCTGGGTAAAGAATTCAAGGTCCTCAAACCCAGGACCCCGGATTTCTTCAAACATATCAAGCGTACAGGGGCGCCTATGATGCCCAAGGACATAGGAACTATAATATCTTATACCGGGGTATGTCCTGACGACACGATACTTGATGCCGGTACGGGATCAGGCGTCCTGGCAATATATCTGGGTACCATAGCTAAAAAAGTAATAACTTATGAAGCCAACGAACACTTCGTTAACGTGGCCCGGAAGAACGTCGATAAGGCAGGGTTAAAGAATATCGAGGTCAGGCACGGTAACATAGTGGAAGAAATAAAAAGCCTTGAAGGCCCGTTCGATGTCGTCACTCTTGACATGCAGGAAGCCGCAAAGGTCGTACATGACGCTAAAAGAGTTCTCATGAATGGCGGGTTCCTGGCGACGTATTCTCCATTTTTTGAACAGACGTCCGAGATCAGGGCTGCAGTGGAAAGAGAGGGCTTTAACGATATCATCACTGTGCTGATCAACGAGCACGAGCTCGAGTTCGGAGAAAGAGGCACGAGGCCTTCCACAAGAGTAGGGCATACGGGTTTCCTGACTTTCGCAAGAAAGTGACAGGGCGACAGGAGTACACCCCGTACCCCGCATCCTTTTTTCTTGTCCGGGATATCTTAAGCATACTTTTAATGATCAATTTTCTTCCTGACAATAAACAGCAAAATACTGGATATTTCTTTAATGGCAATATTATGCCGTTTCCACAGGAAATAAAGGGGTAAAATCTTTTTTATAATTTTTAATTGATGATATTGACAGAATATCTATTTTTAAGCCTTGAATTGACTTCTTGCAAAGTTTCATACATTTCCTGGCGCCAGGAGCTTATTATATTGTCAGGTTCTCCATGATCCGAAGAATAACTCCTCAATTGACCTGCCCATACGCTCAGGTCATGAATATGGCCCAGCCTGTCCTGGAAAAACTTGAGGTCTTCTATCTCATCATCATCGATGCCCGGAATGAAATCTTTCAGGCTGCTCAAAGCATACCTGAGCTTTTTCGCATTGATCCTCACCCTGTGCAGCTCCTCTATGAACTTCTCATTATCCATATCCTCCGGCGTCCTGTTATCCAGGCCCAAGGAGATCATAGAGCTTTCAAATCTTTCTCTGAGCCACATTATCTTCTCGTCCAGGGAAACGCTCTTAAGCAGCTTCGGGATCCTTCTATTCGCCCAGATAAGCATCTTAGTTCTCCAGCGGGGTCTTATGTTCTTCGGCAACTTTTTCTTAGCCTTTATCCTTATGCCTTCGCGTTCCGACCTTTTTTCATCAAGCCAGCGCCCGATCAATTCTTTATCTTCCACGTCCATATTTTCGGCACGTTTTTCCATTTCCTCTATGAGCACATCCAGGTCTCTAAGGTCGCCCAGAGACTTTATACCTTTTTTTAAAGAGCTGCGAAGCCTGATGAAACCGGGACGTTCCTTTTCGAATTCATCCGACAGGACATCAAGGTAAGTCAGAAGCGTGCGGCCTTTTACCCTGATCTGGTGCAGGTCTTCCGGGTCTCTGAAGGTCAGCACCGGCTGTTTATAGTCATATATTTTTTTCGTTGTTTTTTTGACCGTCTTTTTTAACGCCTTTTCCATACATTCCTCGACCGGATATTACAATGATAGGTTGTATAATTAATAATTATAAAAATTACTACAAACATTTTCCGGAACGCAGTATTCATATATGGAAAATAATGCAGTTGCGACAGCAATACACTGAGAGGATGAAGCCGGAAACAGGCGGCTGATATCGGGATACAGCTGAATTCTTACTATACAGGATAAAGCTGGCTATTTGCCTGTATAAAAATGAGAAAACAAATGATCGCCAGACCGATAAAGTCTGGCCTGTACTTATATTATGGACTATCTTCCATATTTGGCATGAGCCCTGGCAAGATCCTGAGACGCGAGCGCACCCAGCAGCGATAATTCGCCCGCGAGCGCGGTCGACGCTATTATCTCGGCAAGCTTCCTCGCGTTTGAGCCGGGTGGGTCCCCTCCTCCTTTTACGCCAAGCATCGATAAGCACTCGCTCTGCGTAGCTACTCCAGTGCCTCCTCCGACCGTCCCCAGCGGAAGCGACGGGAATGAGACAGAGAACTGAAGGTCACCGTTATCGGTCATCTCAGCGGATGTTATGGCATTGCTGCCCTCTACGACATGGGACGGGTCCTGTCCGCAGGCGATAAATGTCGCGGCTACTATATTGGCGATGTGAGCGTTAAATCCGAACGATACCGCCCTTGCCGATCCAAGGAAATTCTTACGGTAGTTGACGTCGCAGACATTCTCCGGGGTCGTCTTCAGCTTTGAAAGGACAACATCCCTCGATATGGTGATCTCTGCCACCGTCGTCCTTCCTCTGCCCTCGATGACATTAATGGCGGCGGGCTTTTTATCCGTGCACATGTTGCTTGAAAGCGCTATGAGCCTTGCGCCAAACCTTTCCTCCACCAGGTGCATGACAGCCTCTGAAGCTATGGTTACCATGTTCATCCCCATCGCATCCTTTGTGTCGTAGGCGAACCTGAGAAAAACATTCTTACCGACCACATACGGGTCCACTCCTAGAAGCTCGCCGTGCCTGGTCGTAGAGCTTACGGCCTTTCTGACCTCTTCCATGAACTCGGGCGACTTAAATGCCTGGACTATTTTCTTCGCGTCCTCAAGGGTGTTGACTTTTACTACAGGCGCCCTGGTCATCTCGTCCTGGAAGATCATCGTATTGACCCCTCCGCTTTGAGTGCACACAGAGCATCCCCTGTTGACACTGGCGACAAGCGCGCCTTCAGTGGTCGCAAGGGGCACGTAGAAGCTTCCTTTCGCATACTCGCCATTGATCTTTAACGGTCCGGCGACTCCCAGGGGTATCTGCACGGCGCCTATGGCGTTCTCTATGTTCTTTTTAGTGACAGTCTCAGTGTCAAAAGTATAGTTAGAGACATGCTTAAGTTCGGTCCCGGTAAGCTTTGATATGGCTTCACGGCGGATGTCCAGGGCTTCTTTTCTGGAGCTCGTGAACTCCTCGACCTGATATAGCTTAAGTTCTCCACTGACGATCTTTTTAATTAGCTCTTCCTTATCCATACCCTACCATCCCGAATAAGTAAAAATTATAACAAGTGTTCCGCAAGTTCCGTTTCCAGCACGAACTCGCAATACGAGCACCTTAGCCTTACAGGATCTTCGGACTCGACAAAGAACCTCGATTCTAACGGCTCGTTCGTGTTGGATATACAGTTAGGGTTTCCGCATCTAACGAGGCCGACGACGGATCTTGGCGTTTCGACCCTGAACTTCTCCACGACTTCATAGTTTCTTATGATATTGATAGTCGTCTTAGGCGATATCAATGCTATCGTCTCGACCTCTTCAGGGTCCAGCTCACGGTCCTCGACCTTTACCACGTCCTTTGCACCCATATGCCCGCTCGGGACGTTCATCAATACGCTTACAACAGATTTTGTATGGCTGGTTATTCCCAGTATCTTTAAAACATTTAACGCCTGGCCTGCAGATATATGGTCAATAACAGTCCCGTTTACTATCGGCTTTACTCTTAGCTCTCTTTCTGTCGTCATATCTACATCTCCGCATTCAGTACTAGCGAAAGTACCGCCATCCTGACAGGTACGCCGTAGAACGATTGCTGGAAATATTTTGCATGTTTGGTCGAATCCACTCCGGGCTCGATCTCGTCAACCCTCGGCAGAGGGTGCATGATTATCATGTCATCCTTTACGCCGGCTAACATATCCGTCGTGATCCTGTAGCTTCCCGCGACTTTCAGGTATTCGCTCGGGTCCGGGAACCTTTCTTTCTGGATCCTCGTCATATATATGACATCAGCATCCTCTAACACTTTATTCAGATCAGACGTTTCGAAGAACTCAATGCCGCCTCTCTTCAAATAGTTTATTATGTTCGACGGCATCTTCAACTGGTCAGGGGCTACGAAGGATAGCTTCGTGCCGTATAATGATAATGCGTAGACCAGCGAGTGAACGGTCCTTCCGTACCTGAGGTCTCCGACGATGGCCACGTTCAGGTCGCCTATGCCCTTTGTGCACTCCTTTCTTATCGTATACATATCCAGGAGCGTCTGGGTAGGATGATGGCCCGCCCCGTCGCCTGCGTTTATTATAGGGACGCTCGATATTTCCGATGCCATCCTCGCCGCCCCTTCCCTCGGGTGGCGTAATATTATGGCATCCGCATATGACTCGATGATCTTTATAGTGTCAAATAGCGTCTCACCCTTTGCAATGGAAGTGGAGGTCGCCGTATCAAACCCTATCGTGCTGCCTCCAAGCCTTTTTACGGCCGTGTCAAAAGAAAGCCTCGTCCTTGTAGACGGCTCGAAGAAAAGTGTGGCAATGATCTTGTTTTTAAGCAGGTCAAGGTGACCTTTACGGGCGACCGGTTCAAGCTCTTCCGCCCTGTCGAGTATGAGGTCTATCTCATCCCTCGAGAAGTCTTTTGTCGATATGATGTGTTTCCTCTCGAAAATCATCGTAGTTAGTAAGCCGCTTTAGGATAAAATAGTTCCTGTATGCTACATATTCGCAAGTGTTCGGGGATCGGTTAGCTGTATCACATGATCATTATCGGATTCGATCGCGATCATTGATACATCATGCCTATGTGCAGGGCGCCGGATCGCTATCGTTGACAACCGTACACGATAATGACAATATTCGGGAAAAGTTATAGAACACAGCACATAGAATCATACCCAGGCTATTGTGGGAGGGCTTTCTTTAGTCTCTTCTGCTTCAAACCTGCCATCTATTTTTTTCAGCTTGAGCTTGATGTTGCACCGCGGGCATACCGTCAGGCATCCGTCATAAGTATTGATAGTGACGGGCGTGTCAAGAGAGCATACGGGACAGCCATACCTGAAGTTATCCATTAACATGGACCCTACAGGCGTGGGGCCCTGAACTGAAATGATCACGAGGTCATTCTCACCTGCCAGGATGCTGTGCAGAGTATTTGCCGGGACGTATATGGCGGAATTCTCACTTATGGAACGTTCCTCATCATGGACTATGAATATGCCTTCGCCGTCAACCACATAAAAAACCTCGTCATTATCCGGGTGCTTATGCATATGAAGGGCCTGCCACGGCTTAAAATTGTAGACGTTGAAAATGATCTTATCTGTTTTAAAAGGGTTTACTTTGAGGTATTTTTCGACTGAGAACTCTTCTAATGAACTGATCTTCACCGTCTCCATCCTCTCACCAAGAAATGATGATAATTTTTAACACTGTCCAGTGATCCTATGATAGTCATCGAATCCTAAAAAATAATATTACAATACAATTATAATAATCTTGATACTATAAAAAATGAATAAAAATACGAAAGCGTCGAGAAATTTTTTAATATCTCTCGACACGTTCACCAATCGATTTTGTGGATAGGGATTTACTCTCTAATATTACCTAGTATCGTCTTTTACGATAGTTGAAGACTATACCTACTCCTAATATGAAAGCCGCAAATATCCCGGGAATCGGGCAAAAGCTATCCGAAGGCACTACGCTGGGCTCTGCCGGCACGGTCGCCGTGGGTGTCGGAGATAATGTAGGACCTGTCGTAGTGGATGGCTTTGCCGTGGGGACCGGTGTGACCATGACGAGCGTCGATGGCAGCTTCAATGAATATACCTTGCCGTCAAGCGATCCGAAGTATATGTTCTTATCCGTGACCACAGGCGTCGTATCTACGGCGTCCCCCGTCATATATTTCCAGTACATCATCCCGAACTTAGCGTCCACGGCATGCATGTAGCCGTCGCCCGATCCTGCATAGACGACCCCGTCCTTTACTACGACAGAGGCTTTTATCGGCCCGTCGGTCTTATAGCTCCATACAAGGTCGCCTGTTGATGCATCGAGCGCGTACAGGCGGCTATCTCCCGAACCAACAAAGATGACGTCCTGATATCCGACAGGCTTGGCATAGACCTCCCCGTCAGTCTTATATTTCCATATTATCCTTCCGCTGTTGTGGTCTATGCAATATATGTGACCGTCCTTGGTCCCGACATATACTAATCCTTTATAGATACCCGGAGAATTCACCTTTTCCTGAAGGTCCAGGCTCCATTTTTCCTTTCCGTTATAATTTTCGACCGCGTATATCTTTCCGCCCGACGTGCCGAAATAGATCTTACCGTCATAAGCCTCGATCTTTGAGCTCATGGTGCCCGTGGCAGTATAGTTCCATATCTCCTTGCCGTTAGAGATGTCCAGTGCATGGAGCTTCCCGTCATCTGACCCGACATAAATGACGCCATTGTAGAAAATTGGCGACGAATCGATGTTGGCTTCCGCCGTGAATCTCCATTTTTCAGCGCCTCTGGAAACATCAAGGGCATATACTGTACCGTCACCCGTACCAAAATAGATCGTACGGTCGTAGTATTCAGGGGATGACGCTATGTACGAACCGGCATTGAATTTCCAGTTCGCTGCACCGTTCATCGTGAAGATGCAATACATGTGATTATCGTATGAGCCTGTGTACAACATGGCGTTCTGGTAGTTTGGGGATGAAGTGATATACGATCCCGTATCGTAAGCCCATTCGAGGGACGGCTGCTCCGCAAGACATGCAGGCGCCGCGAAGGTTATTATCGCGGTGGCGAGCGTAATCGTGAACAATGCTATTAATGATCTTTTCATTCTTTTACCCACCTAAAAATAAATCAACGTATACGGATATTATTTTCATGTTAATCAATCGATGGATAAAAAGCTTTGGGTGACTGCTCCCACGGCTAAAGCCCGTGGGCTTCTACGGAGATTACTCCGACAGATTGCGATCCCAATCTGAGATCGTTCACGGCCGCATTCTCATCTCTATTTATGACGAGACCGCAGCTTGGACATTCATGTATACGGTCTGACAGTGATTTTTCGACTATCAGACCACATCGAGAGCGTATCTTGCTTGTGTTAGCAGGGTTAACCAGCACTACTCTTGAACCGGCACTTTCAGCCTTGTACTTCGTGGCGGTGATTAACATATTCCATACGGCATCGGATATGCTCTTTGCAAGACAATGATTCTTGACCATTCCTTTGATGTTAAGGTCTTCAAATAATCAGGGGTTGTCGGGATAAGTGTCGCCATTCATCCCATGACTAAAGTCATGGGCTTTCTGGCTGTTTCATCGTAAATTGTATAATGTAATGGTGCTCAAAAACTTAAGGCTCAAAAAAATATATTTTCATAGAATAATGATAAAGAAAGGTACTCTGCCGGAAAAATATGATTATTTCCAGTTGAAATAAGGGGGTAAATTACTATTTTTATGATAATAATTTTATTATACATATTTTTGTAAAATTTTTATTTAGTTAATATAAAAATAAGATATTCAAAATATTCCCCCGAAATAAAATGACTTCCTGTGAATAATTCATGGGCGTTACGTTCATACGCCCGATGTTAACGCAAGAGCCTCAAGATATTCTATGATAGCAAGAATGAATGTGGAATGTGACCAGGTAAGAGGTACCACTGATATCGGCTCGCCATTTTCACCGACCTGTTCTGGCATAAGCCCTCCGGGCACTGAATACCTGACGGACCATTCAAGAAGCTCCCGGGCCCTTTCAAGGTCCCCTATCCGGATATACCACTGGGCAAGCCATAATGTGCAGATTATCCAGCTATTCATATAACCCTGATAACCGTCGTCGGTATAGCGGGCTATGCCGCCGTTAGGCCTTAGGAGCCGCTCTTCCATGGCCTTCATCGTATTCACCGCCATAGGGTCTTTCGCAGGAACAACGTCCAGATACCAGACGGCAAATAGGGACGAATCGACGACGTCATCGTCTATGCCCCGCTTGAACCTTCCCAGGGAAGGATCGTATAGTTCTCTTATTATCGCGTCCCTGACGTTCATTGACATTTTACGCCAGACAATGCCCCTGTTATCGTCGCCGAGCGCGAAAGCCATCTCTGAGGCTCCTTTCAACCCTGCGTAGACGCAGGCGCACGAATATGTATAAATGCCTTTACGCTCTTCCCACAGGTCAAAACTCGGCCTGGGCAGATCGTTCGAGCTGTCTATAAAGTTCATAAGGGCATTTGCGGCAGGCTTTACCAGAGGCTCATACAGGGCGGATACTGTCATTATGTTCCTGTCTTCTGTCCAGTGCTTATAGACTGCATATAACGGCAGCCCTGTTTCGTCTATCTGCAGCATCGGCAGGGGATGCCATGTGCTTCCAAGGTCCCCTTCCGGGGTATACTTATGCCTGAAATAGCCTCTGGGATCGATCACGTCCTTGAGATAATGGTATGTGCGCCTGCTCAGGTTACTATACCCGGCTTTATCCAGCGCGATCGCCACCCACGCCGCGTCCCTGGGCCAGCAATAAGAGTAATAGTCAGCGCCCTGCTGTTTTATTTGAGAGTCGCAGGATGCTATTATGGAGCCTCCCTTATCGACATGGCATGTGACAGTAAGAAGGCTTCTGGCAAAAGCCTCCTGCAGGTCCTGGGGCAATAAATAGAAATTTAACAGGTTTTTCTCGTCATAAGCTTTCATACTGAAGGATGACCAGTAGTGGTGGTTCGAATGGAATACGGATTCAATGTCATGGTCTTTTATCCAGTTGTTTATGTCCCTGGCCATGGGATAGTTCTCTCCCACGCATACCCAAAAATAGACGGTAGAAGATTTTCCTGACTGCAGAGGCAAAAGGTTCCAGCCTACGCTGGAATCTACCATGCCCTGGGAGACTGTGTTCCCCTCGAGAACGCCATCTTCCGCGTCCTTCCATGTCCCCAGCCTGTCACCCCATTCCCATAGTCCGGTCGTGAACTGGTCGAACACCGGAAAAGAGCTATGAAGGAAAAACCTGTTCCTTTTGTAATGGTTCATCATGGGGCCGTCCCTGACGGCAGTATTCGCATAATTGTTCTCAAGTATGCTGTAGGTCTGGGACGAGAAGAGCCTGAAGTTCTTTATCATCTCTGATGTGTTTTTTACTTCTATAGAGCGCAGAAAAAAGTTCTTTACCTGATGCACCATTTCTCTTACAGTGACCATCGCCTCAAATCTTTCATTATCAAATACGGTCTCGCCGATAAGAGATATGTTCTTGAACGGGCCCAGCCTGTCCTTGATCAGGTTATCCTCCCTTAAAACATAGTACTCGTCCGGAAAATCTGACCGATATCTCTGGACAATTTTCCAGTTCTCCAGCCAGCCGAACGTTTTAAGATCACAATCGTAAAGTCCGAGGCGCATGTACCCGCCATGGTTCTCCATACCCGCATACGGGTAATAAAAGTCCCGAACTACACCTTTTTCGTCCACGCATACCAGAAGTGAACCATTACCATATATGAGAGGCCTCATCGTTATCGTATTAAATTTATATCATATTTAATATAATTATATTGCATGATATATGGAAAAAGAATGACAATATAGTACAAAATAATGTCTTCTATGGGATTATCGATGCCTTTTCATGAATAGAAAGAAATCGGCCAGGCCTTTTAAACTAATTTAATCTAAAGTATACAGAACAGGCTCTTCTGTTATTTCAGACGATGTATTTATTTAAAATCGGCATACTTGTCTCATGTTGAATGACTGCTTGTTTGGCCGGCAGATAGTATCAGGCCTGATAGACAGCAAAATAAAAACACTCAACAGTACGCTCATTTAAAAACGGAAAAGATCAGAAAAAATATTATGCGGTTTTCGCCTTAACGCTCGAACAGCCTGTCCACGAACCAGCCGGTCTCGAATTTCTTTATATCCTTATATTCCTGTCCCATTCCCAGGAATAATATCGGCTTACCGGTGATATGGGCTATGGAAATAGCCGCTCCGCCTTTTGAATCCGCGTCGGCCTTCGTAAGAATGGTGCCGTTAATGGGAACTGCGTCGTTGAAGAGCTTCGCCCTTTCGACCGCATCATTGCCCGCTATGGCCTCATCGACGAATATGACAAGGTCCGGTTTCACGACCCTGCTGATCTTACGCAGCTGGTCCATCAGGTTGATGTTAGTATGCAGCCTTCCTGCGGTGTCGGCAAGGACTATGTCCTTTTTATTAGACTTTGCGTATGCCACGGCATCGTAGATGACAGCGGCCGGGTCCGCGCCCTGCTGGTGCTTTATCATCTTGATCCCGAGCTTTTCCGCATGCCTTTCCAGTTGCTCGATGGCGCCCGCCCTGAACGTATCGCCTGCAGCGATGGCCACACTGTAATTATGGTCCTTCAGGTACTGGCCAAGCTTTGCGATGGTCGTGGTCTTTCCGGCGCCGTTGACGCCAATAAAAATGATGGTGACTGGCTTTTCTCTATTCCTGACGAACTCGTCAAAATCAAGAGTGTTAACGTTCAGTATGTCGGAGATCGCATGCCTGAGAGCGTCCTCGGTCATGTCCCCCGTGGATGATAACAGCTTTTTTCGCTGTCCTGTCATATCCTTTTTAACGGTCTCGATGATCGATTCTGCGACGGGCAGGGCCACATCGCTTTCAAGAAGCGCCATCTCGAGGTCCCATAACGGCCCTTCAAGCTCTTTTTCGGACAGTATGAGCTCTCCGCGCGTAAGCGCGACAGCCTTATCAAAAATACCTGATGGCTGTTTCGCTCCCGCCGGGGCGGTCTCTTTAGCCCGGGCCGGAGCTTGAGCCGGAGCTGCAGCCTGAGGAGCTTCTTGAGCCCTGGTCTCAGGTGCCGTCTCAGGCTTTTGTTCCTTCTCGGCCTGAGTAACGCTCTTTACTTTATCATCGATCGTCTTTTTAAAGTCGTTAAGCTTCTCTTTGAGCTTATCGAACATCGACCGATCACCTGTACTTTTCTGCTTCCTGCTGAAGCCTCATCAGTTCGTTAGTGACCTGATTTATGGCCCCTGAGGTCTCTACAAGGATCTTCTCCATCTCCGTCCTTCTTGAGGAAAGGATGGCCTTTGAATCATCAGCGCTCTTCTCGACGCTGATGCCCGCGCCGATACCTATCAGTACGCGGCTCGGGTTTGAGATCGTTGCATAGACATAAGAGTTAGCGCCGATCGGGACAAGCATCTCGTGTCCTTCTTCCTTTTCCTCTAAGGACCCAAGCGCCTTAAGTGCGTTATCAATGTCGTTTAACGATAACTGTATAAAATTAGCCTGCTGTTGCAGCATTTCCAGCCTGGACTGGTATGCCTGCATCCTGGCAACTAATTCCCTTATCTGTTCCTCGGTCGCCATGTCTGCCATTGATCATGCCTCTTCAACGGATTCGATGTTTATCCTGTTCCTGGTCACACGGTGCTTGCTTCCGAATAAGGATAGGACTTTCTCCTCGGCATTATTCGCGTTCTGCGATTCTACCTCTTTGGAGAACTTCTCCTTCTGGACGCCAGCCTGAAATGTTCCTTTGACTATGAATTTTGCCATATGTTCACTCCCCTATGAAGCCCAGGGCATCCTCGATCCTTCCTAATTCCGGACCGGATGTCCTAGTGCCTGTTATTAGCCCTTTCGTCGTAGCGAGTATCGCCGAACCGACGAGCGGTGAGCCGAAGCTTACGGTGCCTATGTCGACTGGCAGGTTAAAAAGGTCCTCAAGGAAAGATAACTCTTCCTCGGTAGCCCTTGGATGTACCAATAAACCCTTATTGGTCGCGAATCCTGCCATTCCTACCGTCTTCAGCCCTCCTATCGTTCCACGCTTTACGGTAACTTTGAGGGTATTTTCAACTATCTCGATACTCTTGTCGCTCAATCCCGGATGCACTAGCGCCGCATTGTCGTTTGCCAGTACTATGTTGCCGACCGCCGTCATTTTTCCCGGCAGCCTGGCCACTGGCACGTACTCTTCAATGGGGCGTATCTCTCTGTCGAGCGCGAGGTCAGAGACGATGATGCCATTACTGTTGCCCGTGAGCATCGAGCCTATCAAAGTGCTTTCGTTTATCAGCGTAGTGACGGGTTCGACCTCCAGGACTTCTGCCACTTCTGCCACAGTGTCCTTTGGAAGGTCATGCGGCAATATCACCAGGTTTTCCGTATTAGATCCATAAATGCCTACGTACGGATAACCGTAAAAGTCTAACTGCTTGATCATCCCGTCATCACTAGCCTTTATACTTACTCGCTTCCGATCACATCGGCCTCTACTATTCCGTCCTCTGCCTTGATCGCTTTGACCCTGACCTTGGAGGGCGGCTTTTCGATGCCCTTGGACCATACAGCCTCATTGAGCGATTTGTTGATCCTGATGCTGCTTTCGTCTACCTTCATGTGCCTGGAAAGGTATTCTCTGATAACTTTAACGGCCTTGTTACTCTTCTTCCATGTCGGGTAGTTCTTGACCTCCCTCAATGGGATCGTGTAGATCTGCTCGGTAACGGCCCCTGTGGTTTTTTCATTTTCTGCCATGCTAAACACCTACGCTTCTTCTACCTTACTCCGGTAAGCTTGTTCTTCTCCAGCTTCTCCTCTGCGGGTGGGACATGACAGCACGGTTTGTCTTCATTATGACCCAAGCTGGAACTCTTCTGTTCTGGTTAGTGTATTTTGCTAACCTGATCTTCTTACCTTTCGACTTTTTCGTCATGTTTAAACCTTCTCAGTACCCTTGATTGAATATGTTTATGGGGAAATATTCGATGATACACGTCCTCCCCGTATTTGTCCCTCATCAACGACCTTGCTTCTGTCTCGTAATCGGCCTTTTCCAAGGTCTCGGAGTTCGCTTCTACGATCTCGAGATGCTCTCTCACGAGAGCGTCTATGGCGCTTTTTCCATATCCTGCAAGTGGCCGGACATATCTGATATTCGTTCTGTCCTCAAGGCTCCTTATCTCGGATATGTTGAGCATCGGCGCGCGGTCATCCCGTCTCGTGCCGTCGGCAATGAATGCCGCCTCACCCAGCGCAGCGACCGTTTCGAGCGCCTCTTTATGTATAAGGTTAATGCCGTACCGGGGATACCCGAACTTGAGCATTACCTCAATGCTTTCATCCAGCGTTTTCGGATCAAGCTTCACGAGCTTGAACGGGAACCCGATGTCATGGGCAGCCTGCCTGGCATTCTCCCACGATCTTTCCAGCCCGAACGTACAGGTAACAAGCTCCACCTCGAAAAAAGGCTCGAGCAATATGGCTGACAGCGAACTGTCCTTGCCGCCACTGTACAATACCTGCACTTTCATTTCCGTCTTATCTTAATGTCCCGCTTCTTTGGCTGGATCTGTTCCAGTATGCTTTTCAGCTGTTCGTCGTCGATCTGTTTTGCGAGCCTTCCCGATTGCGCCAGTGCTATCAACTGGTTCTCGACGCTGGCAACGAATTCGGGCTTTGTCATCCTTATCGTATTAAGGCGCTCGCGGGCTTCGGGAGTGAGGATCTGGCGGAGAATCATTGCTTTTTGCTGCTCTACCTGCTGACGCTGCTGCTCTCTTGCCATGTCTTCGCCCTGGGCTCTCTGTAGCTCTTCAAGCTTGCGTCTGCGTATTTCGTTTATTTCATCGCCGCTCATTTGTATCACTCTATTCTATACGGGTTATACCTATAAATCGATCCCTGGCTTTATGCCTCTACCTTCGACTCACCGGCTACCATTTCGGTAGCGATCTTGTCGAGGAACGACATGCCTGCCGGTGTGATAACACGGCCGTTCTTGATCGATTTTACGTATCCTGCCTTCTCGAGCTGCTGAAGCGCTGTCCTTATGACCGCACCGCTGCCTCTCTCGTGTCTGTCCGGGCGTACACCGCGGTTCTTCTTTCCGCCGTACAGCGACCTGAGCCTCTGCACACCTACGGGGCCGTCCATATAGATCCTTCTTAAGATGGATGCGCATCTGGTGTACCACCAGTCTTGCTGGGTGGGAGGAAGCTCTCTGTGTACACCTGTCTTCACATCTGCAGCCCATTCAGGGGGCTGGATCTTACCTGTCTCCTTTAATTTTTGTGCCGTCTTGTTAACAAATAAAGTGCCGGGCACGTCATAAACTACTGCCATCTTATTCCTCCGTAATACTTACGTGATAGATTCATCGCCTGCCGGGTCTTTTTGGAGGCCTGGCCGTTTTACCCTGCTATGTACAAGTGCGCGGTCATCCCGCCGGTGTCATCCGCTTTTTGCTTCACGCGACACTGCCACGGTTTCGGAGCATACCTTACGGATGCGCCAAGGTCGGGCAAACTAAATACCGTCACAGAGCCTGTATGATCGATATCATCAATTACATTGGGCAGATAAATCTATGGCTTGTGAAGTGTTTTTATATACTTATAGTTTTTCGTGAGTCGAAACACTTCGTGTACTATTGAAACGCATCAAGGATATAAAGCTTCACTTCGACTGCAGGTCCTAGCGTTCATTCTGATGAAAATTAATTATAAAATTACGTGTATAAATAAATATGTATTTAAAGAAAAAGGATGGAGCGCATCAAATGATGCAATCTTCATTTAACCTGTAAGTGCCCGGCTTCACCGGCCTGCCGGAAGTGAGACGGTCTATTATCTTATCATATATATCATGATCCTTCGAGTCCTCTATGCCCGCATAGAAGCTCGGGTTATCGTTGATCTCTATGCAGTAATATTCCCCGTTGACCTCTTTTATGTCAAGGCCGTATAGCCCGTCGCCCACGCACTTTGTGACCTTTATCGCAAGCTCCTCCAGCTTCTTAGGGATGTTCTTACGCATGATGGGCGTCGATTTCCCCCATTCCTGCTTGCCGTCAACCATGGACTTTACTTTCCACCCTCCCTTTGGCATATGATATTTACAGAGGTAAAGCACCTTGCCGTCGAGCATTCCGACTCTCCAGTCGAAAGTCGTCGGCATGAACTCCTGCAGGACAATGGGCCTGGCGTTCTTGAGATACCTGGAGGTGATCTCCTTGAGCTCAGCCTCATCATGCGCTTTCTCCACATGTGAGGAGAACTTGGTGTAAGGGGCTTTGACCACTATAGGGAACTTAAGGTATTCTATTATTTTCCTGAGATTATCCGGGCTGTAGTCTCCCGCGAAAAGGACCGATCTCGGGGAAGGTATATTGTTCTGCTTGAACAGGCCGTCAAGCACCACTTTAGAGGAACAGGTGCGTATCGAGTGGGGGTCGTCTATGACGACCTTACCCAGTGCGTCGGCAGTCCTCGATACGACATACGCGGTATTCATGGGGTCCGTAGTGGCCCTGATGAATATCGAGTCGAACTCGGGTATCCTGTTCAAGTCCTTTTTAAATATATACTCGAACTGATGCCCTTTTCTTTCAGCCGACGTCTTGAAATTCTCAAGCGCCTGCGCCTCTATTTTGGTGTGGAAGGAATATGTTTCAACGAAACACCCTATTTTCAAATACACGCACCACGTTTTTCAATGTTATGGATAGTATGCAGCTTCTGTTTGACGAGATCCCAGTTAACCTCTTTTCGCTCACAGGGCTCGAAATGCGAAAGATATGCCTTTCCGTCGTGGATCTGTATTATCAGCTTTCCTATAGGTATATGGAATGCCTCATAGAACTTGCGGGCTATCTCTTTCGCCTCTGCAACATCGGTCTCTCCGAAGACCTGAATGGCTTCCTTTACCTCTCCGACCAGAGGCTGGACCGATACGGGATACCTGTTATTCATGCTCAGGCTTTTCATCGTCCTGTGCATCTTTGACTCAGATCTCACCTGTGTCACGGAGTTACAGGTATACGGGTTTACCGCGAAACACAATGCAGGCAGGTTAACGTTATGCTCGTACTTTGCCAGCAGCGTGTAAGGCATGCAGGGAATGCCTGCCTTTTCTGCCCTTATCATAAGCAGCGGGTTCCTGTGAGCATCGAGAATATCCGCGCAACTCGGAGTGACCTTGTTGCCGCTTAGCTCGGCATGCATAGAAACATAGTAACCCATCTTCTGGTATCTATAATCGTGCGATACGTTCAACACTTCGCCCTTTACGGACGAGTTAAGAAAAGCGAAGGGACCGAAATCCGCTTCATCATCATCCTCGTTAATAACGATTGTCACTAAGGGACATCTCCACTTGTGCTAATATCATTTCTGAATGTATATGAATTTGATGGTGTTACTCCTGTTATAACCGCTTAAATAGCGAAATTTAGCAGTATTTACATTATCGATAATGTATTATATAATTAATATCGAAAAAAAAGCGATAATTACCGAACGGCATGTTGGCCCCGATCTTTAAAACTCTGAATGAATTAAGGCGATATTAAGCGATATATACCATCGGGTCCAGGATGGGTATGATCATCATTGGTCATGAAGGAGATGTTATTATGCTGTGCGCAGACATGATGCACTGCCTTCATGATCATTATCGCCCTGTCTGGCATGAAAAATGAGGCCCGGAGGCTTAACATAGCCTCAGCTGGCCATTGTAGACTTTTTAAAAGTAATTTCTTTTCCACCGGAAATAAAGGGGTAAAATGCTCTGTTTAGAGCAAAAAATACCCGTTATTTACCCTTCCACGGATATGGTCTCAAGCTGGCTCGCTATGTTCCAGATGAGAGTCCTGGTGTGCAGCGGTATGTTGGGATCGTTCGATATCTCATCAAGTATCGATATGCTCGACGCTGCCCTTACGGCAGGGGTCTCGCTTGTGTTGAGCAGTATATTTTTAACGTTATCCGCGCTTCTTCTGATGTTGCGCGGGACGGTGTCGTCGTCCTTGATCCTGGACAGGACGTCCACGCATTGTTTTATTACGGTGTCAGCATTTGACATTATATCACCTTTTTAACCGTTTGATCGATGTAAAATCAGATGTACGATTTCTATATATAATATTATAGAAAAATTTCGGTCAATCCGGACTTACTCTTGGTATGTTTATACTCTTATCTATTATTAGTGTATCCTGATATAAAACTTATCTCTTGAAATTTTCCAGAGACATTATCATATGTTTTTTAAGGTTCATATAATACGCTATGCCTCTGCCCAGGAACAATGCGGCCTCGGCCAGGAGAAAATAGCTGACATAAAGGTACTCCCTGCCCGCACCGTGCCACGGCATGCTGATGCCGAACTGGCCGAAACAGAACGTGTAAGCTAAAAGTGATGCGACCGCCACAAAAACGAATGAGATCGCCGTCATCAGCTTACTCCACGACCCCTGCCTTCCCGACATAGCCCTGTACTTGAATGTCTCCCTGAACCTTGAATAAAGAACGCCGAAGAAGACCAGTGCCGGTAAGAAGCTTACGACCGCTATCAGGAAAGAGTACGGGCTCAGCCTGTAGGATGTCTCAAAATACACCGAAGACGCCAGGAATATGACCGTGAATAACAGTGACATCATAGTGAACACAAGCTCAAACCTCAAAATCCGTTGAGCCCTGTCTGCCAGTATCCTATCCAGTTGATTCCTCATACAAACGAACTGAGATTGGTTTTAACCCTTATGAAGCTTCCCATTATTGCGCCCGGCATTTATAGAAAAGTTTATCTGAATAGTACCTAACCTATTCATAATATGGCAGAGGAAGACCTTGAAAAGATAACGAAGATGCTGGAGCGCGGCGGGACGATGCTCGCGAAGCACTGTGATTGCGGAGCCCCGCTGTTCAAGTATAAGGGTAAGATATTATGTCCTGTGTGCGACTCTAAAAAAGAAGAGGAAACATCTACAAAGCTGGCAGTGCCGGTGGAGACAAAGCCTGCGCTGACGCCTCAGCCGTCGCTCGAGGCTGTAAAAAGCAATCGTATGATCGAGCTCCCCGAGAAGCGCGTGAGCCTGGTCATCAAGTACGATGAGCTGGAAGAGGAGAACATCGAGGCTGTAATAATCTCAAAGATCAATGACATCACGGCCAGGCTGGCAAGGGAAGAGTACCCGGACAAGATCCAGATGTACCTCGATATACTTGAGACATCCATGCGAGTCCTGCGTGAATTAAGAGGCCTGTCCAGATAGGCCTTTTTCAATATTTTATTTTTTATCTTTTTTCTTCAGGGCGAACTCGTATACTTCCATAAGCCTGCCGGCGCAATTCTCAAGCGAGTGCTCGGACGCCGTTTTTATCGCTCCCTGCTTCAGTTTCATCCGGAGCCCGTCATCGGACAGTATCGTTATAATGTGGCCTGCCATGGCTTCGATGTCGTCCGGCTTGAATAGGTATCCGTTCACGCCGGGAACGACCGCGTCAGGTATAGCGCCGGCGTCCGCACCGACGACCGGGATGCCTGTGGCAAGGGCCTCGATGACTATCAGCGACTGGGTCTCCACCGGAGAGTTCAACGCGAGGACGTCTGCAGCAGCGAAGGCTTTTGGGAACTCCTCATCGCTAATGTATCCCGTAAACACTACGGAGGACTCCACACCGCGTTCCTCTGCTGTCTGCTCAAGGGACTTTCTGGCCGGGCCGCTGCCAACTATCAGAAGCTTAGCGTCAGGCACGTTTTTTAGTATTATGGGCATTGCCTTGATGACATAGTCTATGCGCTTTTCAAAGCTCAGCCTGCCTCCGTGCAGTATGACGGGTCCGTTCCCAAGGCCGTATCTGTCCCGGAACTCCTGTCTTCCTTCAGGGCCATATCGCGACAGGTCGACGCCGTTAGACACCGGGAATATTTCCTTGCCCTTGATGTCAATGTATATCGCGGCCGATCTCGCCGGCACGACAATGACGTCGCATTTGTTGTAGAACCAGTCCTGGTAGGTTTTTGCGATCTTGCCCAGTATCTTTTGTAAAAGTTTAGAACGCTTTGCGATATACATCACATACCCGTCTATGGGCGTATGGAAAGTGCCGACAAGAGGCGATTTTAATTTTTTAGCGGTCCTCCATGCACAGAACCCCATGATAAAAGGCGTATGCGCATGTACTATTTCCGGCTTGAACTTAAGCGCGTCACCGGTGGGGTTGATGAAATCGATCGAATACTCGAACTCCGGATATGGAATGAAAGTGAATGCTCTGTACCTGTGTATCTCAGCGCCGTCCAGCGTAGACACGCCGGGCTTTTTTCCGGAGGTGAAGACTTGGATCTCATGCCCTTTTTTGGTCAGCGTCTTATTAAAGTTCCTTACAGCGTTTACGACCCCGTTGACCTGGGGGAAAAAAGTGTCCGTAAATACCGCTATTCTCATGCTATCCCTCATGACCGTACGATAGCACGCTCTCAACTGCTTTAATCCTTTGCATTCAAGCTAATAAGTGATAATATCGTTGTTTTTTTATTATGCAAGCTCCAGATTTATAAAACTCCACGAATTCGAACGCGAGTACTCCGTTTCCTGAACTCTTTAATATATCAGTTCATCTTAAGATCAAGTCCACCACAAAGGCGACGAAGGTACACTAAACTGTTAACCGCGAAGCACACGAAGGCGAAAAAGGTATACAATTTTTTTTAAGTATATGATAACCTTCTAAAAAAGTCATTTGTGTCCCTTTGTCGCCGTTGTGCGCTCCCATGAAAGACTTTTTGATGGTCTCTGTAAAGACTTGCATGTAACATCTATTATGGGATCGATGTTCTGCCATTGTGCCTGTCGGATGGCAGGCAGGCACGTAACCTCACAGAAACACGGAAACACAAAAATTTTTTTATATGATTTTTTAAGGTCACGAAAACCCAAAGGTTCTCTCACCAAACCACAAATGGCTCTAGTATCACCGTCAACGCACTAAAGTCTCTAATGCACGGCTTAATGCTCGAAGTGCTCTAAGTCACTAACGCTAAAACAAGACCCCGAACATTCTCCAAAAACACTAAATTTTAACTGCACGGTTGACGCTTACACGACAAATATATCACTGCTATAGGTCAAGGGGAACACAAACCGGGATATTGAACTTTTGTGATTTGGGGAATGTTCGTGTCTTGTTTTAGCGTTGGTGACTTAGAGAGGTTGGTGCGTTGAGCCGGGCGTTTGGGCTGTTGGTGCGTTGACGGTGATACTTGAGCCCTTTGTGGTTTGGTGAGTAAATTCTTAGTGCTTTTCGTGACCTTAAATTCTAAAAAAATTTTGTGTTTCCGTGTTTCTGTGAGGTTACGTGCCTACCTGCCATCCGACAGGCACAACCATAAAAACTTCATCTCAAAGACCATTTAGTAAGACACGTACTTTCATTCTTAAAACCTGAGCAAGACCCCGCTCATCAAAGATTTCGTGGTGAAAAAGAAGATAAAATCAATGAATTACCAAGACTTACCGCTTAGAACCTTAAAACCGTGCTCTGTTCTACGGATATGGCCAAATAATACTTTCAGAAAGCACTAACGTTTTATAATAATACCTGTATCTGTAAAATAATCAATAATATGGTAGTGAAAAAACGAACGGCCGCCGAAATGGCCAGAGAAATGAAAGAAATATCGTTCAGCGAATTTATCGCAGCGAACCCGCATCTTGTCGGCTTTGAAAGCTCCATTAAGATGCTTCCAATGTCCATTCATGAGCTTATCACTAATTCTTTGGACGCGTGCGAATCGGCAGGCATATTGCCCGAGGTCTGGATAGACCTGAAGAACATCGATGAAAAGGGTAAGCTAAAAAGATACCGGCTTGTGGTCAGGGATAACGGTCCGGGGATACCTCCGAAGAACATACCCTACGTTTTCGGGAAGCTCCTTTATGGCAGCAAGTTCGGCGTCAGAAAACAATCACGCGGGCAGCAAGGCATAGGGGTCTCTGCCGTTGTTTTAATATCTCAGTTAAAGACAGGGGAGCATACAATAGTAAGATCTTCGACCAGCGGAAAGACCGCGACAGTGTATGAGATCTCTGTCGACGTAGCGCATAACAGGGCTATTGTCCACAATACCTATAAAGAGAAAGCCGGCGGGTGGACCGGAGTGGAGGTCAGCGTCGTGCTCGAGGCGCAGAACTCGTCAAAGATCGTCGAATACATCGAGCTTACTGCGGCCATTAATACTCATCTTACAATTCATTTTGACGGCATCTCGCCTGAAGATCGCATAGAGATCGAGAGGCGCACAGATGAACTGCCTTCACAGCCAGTGGAAACAAAGCCTCATCCCATGGGCGTCGACTATGATATACTGAAGAAGATCGCCTTGCAGAGCAGATATTCCCGGCTACCTGAATTCCTGAAGGGCGAGTTCGACCAGATGCGCCAGGACATCGTCAAAGATGTCATCGGAAGATGCAAGGGCTCCATCG
This sequence comes from Methanooceanicella nereidis, assembly GCF_021023085.1. Classification (NCBI taxonomy): domain Archaea; kingdom Methanobacteriati; phylum Methanobacteriota; class Methanomicrobia; order Methanocellales; family Methanocellaceae; genus Methanooceanicella; species Methanooceanicella nereidis. The sequence continues at coordinate 28,200 of NZ_PGCK01000008.1, forward strand.
ATGTGAAAAAACACGTGCAGGACCTGGAAAAGTCTGAGGTGGCATACCTCATGGAAGCAATGAGGGACGCTAAATTACCTCCTCCGTCAGCCGTGTGCTTATCGCCTGTAGGGGAGGAAACGCTTGTAAAAGGTGTCGTCAGCAGGCTGCGCCCCAGATTTATAGAGGCAGTGACCAGAAAGCCCGCGGCAATGAGGGGACAGCCGTTCCTGGTCGAGGTGATAATAGCGTACGGGTGTCAGGAGAACATTGGCAACGATACGAGCAGCCTTGATCCGGTCACTGGAGTATATGTTCACAGGTTCGTCAACCGGGTCCCCCTCCTTTTCTCAGGGTCGGGAGACGTTATCATGAAAGCGGCGAGGGATGCCGGGCTGTCGAGATATGAAATATCCCCCGAAAGCTCATCCCATCTCTTCGTTCACGTCGCAGGCGTCAACATACCGTATACCAGCGAAAGCAAGGAGGCCATCAAGCCGGTCGACGAGTACTACGAAGAGATAAGACTGGCGATACAGGAGTGCGGGCGTAAGATATCCCGGCATATCAGGCAGGTGAAGAGAGCGGAGGAAGACCTGATCCGGGGTAAAAGAAAGGCGATCATACATTCATTGCTGCTGGGCCAGCTAAACCGGTATGCCGGCAGAAAAATAGCGAACAGGGGCTATGCGGAAGCCTTCGGCTTCGACGAGTCGCTTGACGAGGTGCTTCAGCGTTATCATCTTGACGTGTTCAACGGATCGACAGGAAAAAAGGATCAGGAACAGCCGGACAGAAGAGCGATGAGGTCAAGCGCTGAGGCTGCGGCAGCGGAGTGATCGAGAAAAATGTCAGACCTGTACCAGAGAATAGAGACCGCGGCGATCACCGATGATTTCGAAGAGATATATGAAATAGTGGACGCCACGGACCGCCCGGAGTTCGTGAAGATGCTTCAAAAGCTCTCAAAGAAAGCCGACGATCACTCTACGATGAAGATGGCGATGAACATCCTTAAAGAAAAGAGGCTTACAGTCGACCAGGAAAAGTCGATAATGATACTGTCGGCATACTGCCTCGGTGCCATGATCAGGGTTGAAAATGCCCTGCCTTACACGTTCAAGGCTTTAAGGGTAGACCGGTCCTCCGTAGAGTATGACGACATAGAAGGTTACAACACTTCCGGCGAGACGGTCTCGATGACCACTTCCAGTATCGACCAGGCTGTGTCCATAGCGAAGCTCCAGTTCCTGGTCAACCATATAATAGAGACAATTGCCGCAAACTCGGTATCCACGAAGAGGGACTGCTACTACATGCTAAAGAACCAGTTCCAGAAATACCCGTGGATGGATATCGCCGGGCAGAGCGAGAGCGACCGGCTCATAGACACGCTGGAGCGTATCATCAGAAAGCAGCGCGAGAACCTTAACGTCATCGCTGACCCGAAGGGCCTGATATACGGCGATATCACTATCATCGACGAGGAAGGCAAGAAATTCCGGTGCATACCAAGAGAACAGAGCATAACCGGCCTTGCGGGGCAGTGGGAGATAAGATCGCACAATGTAAAAGCCATAATACCGATCGAGAAGACCGGTGTCTTCATGGACCTGAAAAAGCTGAAGGTGGCCGACGAGCTCGGTATAGGGCTTATACACCTGGGAGGCCAGCCTGCCAGAGGGTGCCGCGCTCTCATAAAACTCCTATCGGAAAAAGACATCCCGATAGGTGTGCTCACCGACTTTTCGCCGTGGTCCGGCATGATCGCTAAATCGGTGATAAGCGGCAGTATCAACGCGGCGCACCTTACCGGGCTGCACGCGCATAAAGCGGCGTTCATAGGCATCGAGTCATCAGATGTCAACACCTGGCTGAAAGACGTATGGAAGAGCGTGCAGGAGCCTCTGAGCAAGAACGACCAGCAGCGGGCACAGAATAATTTGTCGCTTCCGTACATGCAGGATGATTACTGGAAGAATGAGAACTCCTGGTTCGTAAAGAACGGTAAAAAGACGGAACTCGAGGCTCTGGGAACGGCGGCAGGCTCTCCGCTGAAGAAGAAAGAGTTCTATAAGAAATACCTGAGAAGTAAATTAAAAGAAAAATTGGGTGTTATCGTATGATCTACGATAACAGAGGCTTTAGCTTTCCTTCGATGTACTGTCTCGGGACCGCGCCTATGATGGTGTCGGCGAGCTTACCGTCTACGAATATGAAGATGGTCGGTATGCTCCTGATCCTGAAATCGTTCGAGACTCTCGGGTTCTCATCCGTATTCAATTTATAGAAAGCTACCTTGTCTCCATAATCCTTGGCAAGGGCCTCGATGGTCGGGGCAAGTATCCTGCACGGCCCGCACCATGGCGCCCAGCAATCAACGAGAACTATATGATTGCCTTTTATGATCTGATCAAAATCAGAGTCAGTGGCTTCTTTAACATATTGTGACGTTTCAGCCATTTTAACAACTCCTATACACTAAATATCACGTTATTATTTATAGAATTTGGCTTCTAAACATGTAAAACAAGGACAATTTGCGTTAAAAATTTTCGCCCTGCATTACTCGCATGAAAAATAAACCGGTCTTAAAATATGAATCTTTAAAATTTTTTTCCAGTATTATTTTTATGCGAATCCGGATTTTTTGCATCTAAATCGCATCACATTTTTATTTTCGCTCCTGTTTGATATAACCGGGGTATTATGGGTAGAACCGCAGGAGCATTCACAATATTTTCGACCGTTTTAGTCACAATGATGATAATGGCGATCCCGTCGGCGGCGCTGTTTGACATGAAGTCGGATATGCCCTTGAAAGGCCTATCCCTGAACAATACAAATAATACAGGGCTTGAATGGATGGGATCTTTAAAAAAGTTAAATGCCGGAACGATCGCTTTTATGGATCCCGGCGATAACGGATCCAGTATTTTCTCTAAAAGGCCGAAGAAGATGAGCGATCTATTCGAAAGCTTCACTTTCATGAAAGGCAACGGCAGTAATTATGCAGACCCGAAAGAGAACATTAACCGGACACTTACCGGCAGGTCGTTGACATACTATAATATCGCCGGACAGCCAATGACATACGTGATCAAGCCGGAAGACATCGTAAGCATAGAAAAGACGAAGCGGGACGGAGACGACGCATGGAAAGTGAGGGTCGGCACCGGCCTATCATGGGACATCACAATGGACGCTGCCGGCACAAAGATACTTGAGACAAAACAGCTATTCTATACTTAATTTTTTAATAAATCATTACCGCTTTAAGGCGGCACAGGTAAATACACGTCAAATCTCGCACCTTTGGTATGATCGCCCTTTATTCTATCCTTTACCTCTACCCATCCTCCGCAGCTCTCCACCACCTTTCGAACGATATAAAGCCCGAGGCCTGTGCCGCGTATAGCCTGGTTGCCCCGCTGGAACCTTCGGAAAAGCTTAATCTTTAGCTCATCCGGTATCCCGTAACCGTTATCACAGATGGATACGCGATAAAAATCTTTACCATCTATCTGGCTTATATCGACGTCTATCCTGATGTCGACCTCGATTCCCGAATATTTTATTGAGTTCCCTATGATGTTCAGGAAAACATCCACCAGTAACGGGGAAGCGATAACCGGGGCTTTGAACCTCTCCTTAAAATCGACCGAGACCTTTTTTTCGGGATGGGCAAGCGAATTAGTGATAGCCTGAAGGATCACGCTGTTAAGGTCCATCCTTTCCATCGTGCTATCTCCGGAACTGATCCGCTGGATCTTTCTTACGTTTTCTATCAGGACGGTGCTGTTCTTGATCGACGACAGCGCGCTCTCAAGCATATGTCTCGCATCTTCGGGCAATCCGGCACGCATCAGCGCGATCTCTAAGAATCCTGCCGCCGACTGGTTCATATTATTGATGTCATGGCTCATCAGGTCGACATAAAGCTCCGCGTTATTCTTTTCCTTCTCGAGCTTTTCTTCAGACCTCATTCTCTGCACCGTCATGGCAAGCTGGCCGCTGAAGCTGGTCAGGAACCTTACGTCCTCTCTCGTAAAGTCATTCAGCCTCTCTGTGGCCGCATCGAGCACTCCGACGACTTTTTCCCCTATTATTAACGGGAAGGCCGCAACGGACAGGAGACCCGAGTCGATAAGGTCTTTTGAGCGCACTCTTCTAGGATGTATCCTGATATCCCCGACGACGACAGGCCGTCTTATATATGCCGCATAGCCAGATACTTTCGAGTCAGGTCCGATCTCCTGGTATCCCATGGCTTTTGCGTGCCTTTCTTCCATGCCGGTATATGCCCTGATCCTTATCGCGTTCTCTTTTTCATCCACAAGGAACACGGCAGCCATACGAAGGTTCAACATATCTTTCAGCATGTTAAGAGACTCGTTGAGCATTTCATCCATGCTGGCGGCGCCGGCCATTATTGTAGATACCTTCAGTATCGCGTCCCTTTCCGTGACATCCCTCAGCGATAACAATTTACTGCCCGCCCCGTAAACATGTCCTAACGGCACTATTGTCGCTTCGAATATCCGCTTACGTCCTCTAATGTCAGAGCCTTTATAATAATTCCTGAAGACCCCTTCCTCCAGCATGATGTCTTCCTGGCCGGGGTCTACTTTTTGTATAAGCTCGTCAAGTTTTAGCCCCTCGATATCTTTTTTGCTAATGTATCTCGTTCTCATCCTGTCGTTAGCCCACAAAAGAATGTCACTGCCATCCACTATGCAGATCTTTTCTCCGGCGCTTGCGAGTATGGCGTCAAGGCGCTCCTTCTCTATTGACAGCTCTTCGCGCTCTTTCATCAGGGCTTCGGACATGCTGTTGATGGATGACGCAAGGGCTCCTATCTCATCTTTCCTGTCTGCGGGGAGTGTGATCCTGCATCCTCTCGCTTCCATTTTTTCACACGCATCGGCCATATCCATTATAGGCTTTGTTACCGAACTTCCCACAAAATAGGCCAAAACGGCAATTATAGAAAGCATTGTCAGAAATGCCGGAATATACTTTTCCAGCTCTCCCATGATAAGCCCGTCTACATAAGAAGCATCATACTCTACGACAACACCCCAGTTCGATCCGGGCTCAAAGGCATATGCAGCGTATTTTTCTTTTCCGTAGACATATACCGGGATCTTTATGTTACCGCTCTCTCCTCCGATCACCCTTTTAACGGCCGGGTCAAACGACAGGTCACTGATGCCGTTCTTGTATGTCTTATTATCGTGATATATGGGGCGTCCTCTTTCATCGACTATGTACGTCTCGGTCTCATATCTCTGGCCTATCGATTTCACCTGTGTGGATACTTTATTTATGTCCAGAGAGCCGATAAGTAACCCGATAACGTTCTTATTTTCATCCTTTACCGGGACAGCGATGTCCAGGCCGGTCACATTATTTTTTCCCTCGATGATGGGCTTGCCCATCCATGGACCGTTCGTTTTTATTAAAGCCAGAGTCCCGGCATTAATATCCTTTATTCCGTCGGCATTCGATGCCGGATAACCTGCTATGACGGTCCCGTTCGGATCTGTTAAGTATATACGGGAAAACCTGGGCTCAGTGCTATAAAAGCTAGATATCTTTGTCCTGACCTCTTCAATGTCATTTTGTCGTATCCCTTCGACAAGATTTGAATTGCATGCGAGCACTTCCATAGATGTGCATGCCCCGTCAGTGAACAGGCCTATGATCGACGATATGCTCTTGGCACGCCGAAGATTGTCTGTCTGTAATTCATAGTTGATAAAGCTGCCAGCCTTTTCGTATGCAAGCACTCCAAAGACCAGAATGGGGACTGACCCTATTATTATCAACAATATTATGGCCTTTATACGGATGGAATTGACATTCACATAAATTCAAATTGAAATATTATTGTTTATATATTGATTTATATATTATATTGGATAATTGTCCAACCTGTAACAGATGTTCATAATCTATGCGTGATTTTCCAGCATTGTCGAAAAGATGCCAAAAATTGCGGGAAATTTTTACTTCAGGTTTTCCTTAAAAGAGGGAAATCAACTTCCTGGTAGTTGATGTTCAGCGACGCGCGATATTGTGTTAAAACAAATGTAAACTGAATTATGTATTACAATATGTCCAGCAACTGCTCTAACGCTCTATTATATCCATCGGCATTCTCCATGTTCGAAGTATGTCCCGCACCTTCTATCGTCATCATGGTAGAATTTTTTATCAGCTCGTTCGCTTTTTTAGAATGGGCAAGAACGCTTTCCGACTCGAACTCCCCGTTGGTAATGAGCGTCAGCGCCCTGACGGACGACAGGTCCAGAAGCCTGAAACCCAGGATGGCGCCGTAGATCTTTGCCATTTCATCGCTATCCATTTCGCTCATCTTTTGCCTTACATAGTCCCTGACTTTCTCATCGGTTCCGAACCATCTCTCTCCTTTTGTCACCCTGGCCATCCAGAAACTGTAATCGACAAACCGCCTGGCGCCTATCAAACGGAGCGTCAGTGGCATGCTCCATCCCAGCGTATATAGCTGGATCTTATCGTTCGCAGTCAGCGCAGTGGAGATGGCCGTATCTGAGAGTATCAGCGCGCCGAGGCTGTCAGGATATTTTACCGCGAAAGCCTGCGCGACCATACCGCCGAGGGATAGCCCGCATATGACTGGTTTTTCTATTGCGAGAGCGTCGATCAGCGCTTTAAGATCGTCTGCCAGCAACTCGATTGAATATTTCTTTTTCTTTGAGCCGCCTGTTTTACCATGCCCTCTCAGGTCATAGGTGATGACTTTGTACTTCCTGGAAAAATATTCGACCTGCGGCGCCCACATATCATGGTCGACGAAACCGCCGTGAATGAACACTATAGGCTGGCCTTTGCCGGCGATCTCATAATACGTGTCTATATCGTTCGTCTTTACCTTCGGCATAAATGGCTACCCTGACCTGATCGTATGTTCGATTTATTATTCCCATTGTGGCTCAAGCCCATTAAACATTTTGGAGATACGCTCAATTTCATCATAGCTCTTAATTTATCATGCCAGGTAAGAAACTCATCGTTCGGCAGAAGGGTACCATGGTTTAATGCGAGGGATCCACCGGGGAACGTTTTGCTTATAGCGACGGTACTCCTCTCCAAAGCGGTCTTCTAATCCGGGCTCTTCCAACAACGGAATATATACGAGGTTGATGGCGATAACGATGATAGACCAGATCATTACCGCGATCGACCCGCACAATAACGACTCTCCTATCAGGATCGAGAACACGCCGGTGATCATCGGATTACGGACATACCGGTATATACCTTCGACAACGAGCTTTTTGGGCGGCTCCCATGGTGCAAGCGTCCCTTTTCCGACCGTGGCGAATAGACGGATAGTTATGTAAAGTATTAATGACCCGCTCAGTATCAGAGTTAACCCGGCAATAAGTACGAGCAGATCGATCGGGAACGGCGTCCCCCAGAGCGGAACAGGAATGCCCGTCAGCGAAAGTAGTATCGCCGGGATAGCTACGGTCACCGTAAATGGTAGAATGAGTATAGCGCTCATATGATGGGGTCTTTTATATCCGGGCATCTGGTCTATTCTCACTCCTAAATTATGCTAGATTTTGACGCTTGTTAAAAATTTATGATAAAGCCTGTTTTCACTCCTCTTACAAACCCGGCATTTTCATAAAACCTCAGGGTCTCTTCATTCTTAGACCCCGACATGAGCATGACCTTATAGCAATTTTTCTCTTTTGATATCTCGATCGCTTTTTGTAAAACTTTGGTGCCGTAACCCATTTTCCTGTGATCCGGGTGTGTGATGACGTTCTCTATTATCCCGTATGGCCGCAGGTCTCTGGTAAGGTTCTTGATGACCGCCAGGGTACATGAAGAGACAATATCCCCGTCTTTTTCGGCGACTATATAATGTAAATTTTCATCTTCGTAAATATCCTGCCAGAGCTGTTCCAGGAGATCAGCATCGCCGGCCTCAGGGTCTTCCGGGTGTAGTTTACCGTATAGGTCCAGTAACTTATCAAGCTCGTCATAGCGGATCAGCCTTACCGTTTCGGACATATAGTCTCCCTTCAAGTATTGCGGCATACCTTAAAAAAGGTTTAAGGTAAGAGTTTTTCGAATTACTTAAAATATTCTTTTTCATTAATATGATAAAGGTTTCCGGCGTCTCTTCCCTCTTTGCCGGATATCTCGCATGTTTTATAGGTAATATGTTACCTAATAGAAATGCTTATATAGTAATATGTAACATATTACCTTTTGTAAAGGTAACATATTACCTATAACTTAATGTAGGAACAAAAATGGAGACTCAATACTTCATCGCTATAATACTTCTCATAATAGCATCCGCTGTCTTTTCCCTGGTATACCTGTCAGGCGACCTGGAAAGGACATATAAGGCCGAGGTTTCTAAAAGGCTCGAAAGCACCGCGGGCTTAAAGCAAGAGATACTGACTGAAGACGATATGGCGCATCTGCCAGTGCCTGTACAAAAATACCTCAGGTATACAGGTGTTGTAGGTAAAGAAAAGGTCCATAACTTCAGGGCTGTCCTGGACGGCCAGATGAAGGGCGACCCGGAAAAAGACTGGGCGAACATCGAGGCCGTTCAGTATAATTTCTTCGATGTCCCCGCCCGGCTGTTCTATATTAAGATGAACATGTTCGGCGTCCCGGTCCTCGGCTTGCATTCATATACTGAGGAAAACGCGTTCATGCATATAAAAATAGCCGGACTGGTCACCGTGCTTGATTCCCGCGGCCCGGAGATGAGGATAAGCGATACGGTAACTCTGCTCAATGACATGTGCCTGATGGCGCCTGCCGCACTTATCGACAAGAGGATACAGTGGGAAACGATCGACCCGCTTACTGCGAGAGCCATGTTCGAGAACATGGGATGTAAGGTGTCCGCTGTACTATACTTTAATGAAAAAGGAGAGCTCGTAAATTTTATTTCGGACGACAGGTTCATGATACCGATGAACGGCCAGTCCAGAAAGGGGAGCTGGTCGACGCCCGTGAGAGACTATAAAGACTTTGGCGGCATAAGGCTTCAATCCTACGGGGAGGCCATATGGAATTTCCCGGAAGGGGACTACTGTTATGGCAAGTTCAACATAAAGAAAGTCAAGTATAACTGTGAAAGATTATATTGAAATAAGAAGCCGGGATGAATGCTGAAATCAATGGCGTTTATGATCTGTATTTCGTTGCTGTACGACTGGCCTGATGCCGGGACAGGGGTCATCCTCCCGGCACTATCTCGAAATCCGCGCTCCGTATGCCCAGCGGTATTATCTTGCCGCCGGCATCTTCAGCTTCCACGCGCACTATCATCCTGTATTTTCCCGTGACGAGCGAATCGGGTATATCCACCTCAATATTGCCTAATATCGGGACATTCTGGGTGTGAGTTCTCGGCACTTCCTTTTCAATCACTGCCCGGTACTGCTGTCCCGGCCCTATGTTGATATCTTCAAAAGACTGTCTTATGTTCGAAGGGTCTATACCGGCCAGCTTTAACAGGTTATTTTCCCACAGGACATACTTTTGCGACTTAGAGTCATAGACGAATATCTGTCCTACCATATGGACGTTCTTTATCGGCACTTCGCCTGTATTGGTAATATCCATATAGGCGGATATCTTATCCCCCTTCTTTATGGTAGTGGAAGACATACCGTAGCTGTCTATCCTGGCGTTAGACCCTTTTCCGGGGACAGGCGTCGGAGTAGGTGTGACAGACGGCATGGGCGTCGCCGTAGGCGTTGGGCTCTCATCGCTCGACAGCGGCGGTAATTGCGGCGGATTCGCTATGATGTCGAATATGTGCTCAGAAACAAAATTCATGACCTGGTTCTCGTTAGTGAGTTTGTACAGCGTGACGCTTCTCGCCACCGTCGCCTTCTTGTTCTTGCTCAAAGGCTCAACTTCGCTATAGAATATAGTGTCGTTATCCGCAAAGAGCGTGGTGCCAAAACCGAAAAGGTTTCGTGTCCCGTCGAGTGCATATGTGGACGCCCCATACCATATCGCATCTCCACGGTCTATGGTGTAGGTCTCTACTTGTAAAGCTTTACCGGACTGGTCAGTGATAGCACGGGCCCTTTTGACATTATCCGGGACATCGTCACTCGTCTTCATCTTACCGGTGACGAAAAACACGCTCCCGTCCGGTACAGGGTTACCATCAAGGTCCTTAACGTTCACTTCCATGACTAGCGTGACCGTTATGTTCGTGTCCTCGTCATCATCAAGGACCCATAGCCACTCCTCGCATCCGCTGACAATGACCGCCAGCAGAATTATGATAAGTGTGCATAACAGGATTTCAGACCTTTGTATACCGGGCGATCGCATGATAAAAGATTAGGTATTAAATCAATAGTAAATAAAAATTATCGTAATAATAACTAAATTTATAATACATCTTATATGCTGTGCGAAAATTTCCAGCCGCTTTAATTTCCTAAAAAATTAAAGAATAAGTTATTTGATATATTCGGTCCCCGGTTTTTACTGTTCCATTATTATATATCATTTATCAGTTGTTATGCCGGGCAAACTTATTTTACCGCCATATTTCTTCCACCCAAGCCATTTCTGCCCAAACGGGCTCGATACCGTGATAGCCGCAGCCCAGGCCAGGACGATCAGGATCGCATATGCGGGGACCACGCTGCTGACCGGCAGGAAACCCACGCTCAGCACGTTGTAACACCAGTGGAACAGGATCACCATCAGCAGGCTGTTGCCGGTATTATTCATGAACCAGGTGATATAGATCGCTCCCGCGGTGATGAACGCCCAGCTCATCAGCCAGTAGCCCCAGCCGAAAGTCTCGAGCTCGCCCAATATCATCCAGAAAGGCAGATGCCAGACCGTCCAGACCGTTCCCAGTATCAGGCTGGAGTTGAACGCCGTCCAGCGCTGCTGCAGCAGCGGCAGGGCAAGACCTCGCCAGCCGATCTCTTCTCCCATGACGCTGATGGTCATGATCACCATGATCACTAAAAGGCTGCCTGCGGTAACCTCGACGACGGGCAGCGGCTGTGCTCCGGGGACCAGGCTGTAGATACCGGCCGAGGCCAGCAATAGTAAGGGAAATACCAGGGCGGCCGCGGCGTACCACTTCCAGCCAACTCTCCACCTGCCGATCTGTCCCAGGAGTGCCCTTACTGCCGGCTTTCCGCCGACAAGGAGCGAGACCAGGATCGCAGAAACTGCGGGGCCGAGTGTCCCGAAAAGCCTGAAGACCATAACAAAACCGGGATCCATCCGGATAGGGAATATTCCATAGTAGTTCATAGCCATTGGGATCCAGATCGCCCAGGAGAGAGCAAAGGTCAGGAGAAAGAAAAATAGTAATGTGTGCGTACGCAAAAATTTGATCATCAGATCATTCCCCGATATTCAGCCACCTATATTGGGGCTGGCGATTTGTCGCCATATTAATATGTAGTATTAAAGGATACTCCTGCCGCTATTTATATCTTAGTTCTTTCGATTTATCTAATCGTCTGAGGAAAATTTTCGTTTTTAAGGGCAACGATCAAAAAGTCATAGAGAAAAAGTCATCATTAGTAAAAATTCCGGGCATGCGCCTGCGATTAACACTTGCGGTCTATGTAATATTCGTGGATAATTCGTGGATATATACAAACCATTATCAGCTCCACAAAAGGCCGGTGGAGGGTAGTATATAAAACTCCGGATTTTGTCTTCTATCCCAATTTTTTTTAAAAAATCATAGTCGAGGCACGAGACTTTGCATAATACTCATACCTTATCTAATAACATTGAAAAAGATCCCATATATGTCGTTATCCTGGCGTTCAGGACTTTTTTTCTTATAACTAGATGGATAATGATCACTTTACTGCAGGTAGCATGACCACGAACCTGGCTCCCTTTGAATAATCCCCCGGCACGCGGTCTTCGACCCACACGTCACCGTGATAGTCCTCCACCAGTTTCTTAACAATGTATAATCCAATGCCTTTACCGTGGGCCTTCGTGGCACCCCTCTGGAAACGCATGAATATCTTATCTTTAACCCAGTCCGGTATGCCAGGCCCGTTATCCTCGACCGTACACATGTAATACTCCTTGCCACTTTCTTTGATCGGCTTTAATTTAATGTCGATGGTTACCGATTTGTCCGGATTTGAGTGTTTTATGGCGTTATCCAGGAGGTTCGAGAACACCTCATTTATAAGCTCGTTGGCCATGACATAACACAGTGGAGGAGCCTTCAGATGGATCTTGACGTCCTTGCCCTTCCTGCCCGAATACTGGGACTGCAGCTCGGAGAGTATACTACACAGGTCGACCGCATTCGCTGTCTTAACTTCCTTTTCCTTCTCCTCTACTGTCATCCGCTGGAGCTTTTTGACGTTCTGGATGATCTGGGAAACGCTCCTTATTACCTCTAATGGCTTCTGGGTCAGTATCATCATCTCTTCCATGTCCGATGACTCCTGGGCTAATTCCAGGTATCCGAGGGCGATCTGGTTCAGGTTGTTAATATCATGGCCCATCAGGTCCAGATAAAATTCAGCTTGTTTCTTCGATGCTTCCAGCTCAGTTTCAATCCTCGCCCTCTCTTCGATCTCGACCCGTAGTTCTTCCTCTGCTGCTTTCCTCTCCTCGATCTCTTTTCTCAGGTTTTCGTTGGCGGTTAATAATTCCCGCGTGCGCTCCTGTACTCTAACTTCTAGCCCGTTCCGCGCTTTGCTGAGTTCTTCCTCGTATTTGACGTGTCCGGTAACGTCCCTGAAGGATATCAGGTAAGAAGGCCGGTCTTCCCACTCTACCTCCACCATGCGCATCTCCGCCGCCACGAACTCCTTGAACCCGCGCAAGACGTACATTTCGACCGGCTCTTTGAGCACGACCGGGAAGCCGAGCATCTGGCCGACCAATTCCGATCCGGACAAGTTAAAAAGAGATACGGCAGCAGGATTAACGTACCGAATGATGCCATTTTTGTCGAGGACAACCATGGCATCGGCATTTTTATTAACGATAGCATGGAAATCCTTCTCTCGCCGACGAAGCAGATCCTCCGCCCTTTTGCGTTTCGCTATCTCCTCCACAATGTATCTAAGCTCGGCGAACTGTGCTTCAGGATCAGCGCTCTTTTGCAGGAAGAACTCCGCACCGCTCTTCATGGCTTCTACGATAGCGTCCTCTCTACCCCTGCTAGCGTATAAAATGAAGGGCGTATTATCCCCCCTCGACCTCAAGGCCTTTAAAAACTCGATACCATCAGTTCCGGGCATATCATAGTTCGAGATTATCACATCATACGTTTTTTCTTTTAAATGTTCAAGGGCCATCTTGACAGAGCCGGCCGTGTTAACCTCGATATTCCCGCCATGCTCCAGAAGCCCTTTCACGATCCCAGGGAATTCGGGCTGATTATCAACGAGTAGTACCGATATCATAATTATATCACTAATATTCTCGCAAATATATTAATGTATATTATATACTTTCCAGTTCAGGCCTTACATTATGCTATTTTCTGGGATGTATATCCAGTCCCACGAGCACCTTTTCGGTGGCGGAGAGGTCCCCGATGATCTTCCTGATGGGCTCGGGAAGCTTTCTGACCAGGGTCGGGATCGCAAATATCTGCTCGCCGGCAGCGAGCTGCGGATTTTTTGTGAGGTCTATGACCTCGATGTGGTAACAGCCTTTTAAATGCTCCTCGCAGATCTTGTTAAGGTTCTCGATCGTCTTTTTGGTCTTGGGGGTCTCTCCGGCCACGTATAGCCGTAATTCCCATTCCTTTTCACCCACGGCCTCTTCCTTTTTCTTAGTAACTTTAACCATGATAACTCCAGCTTTACATGTACAGTTTAATCCTATTTCCGGACTCGGGCCATTAGCTCGCTGTCTTTCAACATGATATCGAGGTCTTGCTCCGTCCGCTCGATATCCCTGACGATCTTGTCCTCTTCCACCTTATACTGGGCCTTTAGCGCCGCGATCTTCGCCTCAAGTTCCTTGCGATTCTCCTCAAGAGCATTACGCTTATGCTCATTGTCACGTTTTACACCGAGCAGCGTTGCGTTGTCCTTTGCCTCCTGTGATAGCTTCGCACTGCCCATGAGCACGCCGGAAGGGCCGATATACGGGTCTATCAGCTCTATTCCCCCGTCAGTCATGACAAACTCTCTGATCTGGTTGGAGTGAGCCATGCCCCTGGATTTCAAAACGGTTATGCCCCGGTTACGCTCGCCGTTATACTCGAAGTTACGGAGCAGTATCCAGGTGTCGATCAACGAGGTAATGTAGAATTGCTGACCCTCCGGGCGGATGTCACCCCTGATCAGATCGGTGAAGAGTGTGGTGATGCCGCGAGACTTCATCAAGTCGTTGAGACGGGTGAGCATTGACTTGACCTCTCTTCCGCCGCCGACCGCTGAGAAGTCGGTGATCGGGTCTATGACAACGTTCACTGGATCGTACTTTTTGATATCGTTCTCCATCATGACGAGGTGTGTCTCAAGGCCATACAAAGCCGGGCGGGCAATGTGGAATTTGAGCGATCCCTTTTTAACCCACTGACCAAGGTCAAGCCCTACCGACTCCATGTTACGGATGATCTGGTCCTGTGTCTCTTCGAAGGCAAAGTACAGGCATTTCTCCCCGCGCCTGCACGCTGCGTCGACAAAATGCGCCGCAATACTGGTCTTACCGGTGCCTGCCGTGCCCGAGACCAGTACGGTGCTCCCGCGATAATAGCCCTTATCGCCCAACATACCGTCCATGCGAGGGATGCCGGTCGATACTCGTTCCTTCGATGTCCCATAATCAGTTTTGATCGATGTGATGGGGAAGATTATAATGCCATCTTTACCGATCAGGAACGGATACTCGTCGGCGCCGTGAGCACTGCCACGATACTTCACTATGCGTAAACGCCTTGTTGCCAGCTGCTCGGTCACGCGGAAGTCCAGCAAGATAACACAATCGGCAACGTACTCTTCCAGGCCATAGCGTGTCAGGGTAAGCTCGCCTTTCTCGCCAGTCACTATGGCCGTGATACCCCTGTCTTTCAGCCAGCTGAATAAGCGAAGCAACTCGGAACGGACGATAGCCTGATCCTTCAAGCCGGCAAATAGCACCTCTATAGTGTCCAGGGCGACACGCTTAGCGCCGATGGAATCGATGGCATACCCCAATCGAATGAACAGCGCCTCAAGATTATATTCGCCCGTCTCCTCGATCTGGCTCCGCTCGACGAATACGTGATCGATGACCAGCTTCTTATCATTGATAAGCATATCCAGGTCATATCCGAGCGAAGCGAAGTTCTTTTTTAGGTCGCCGATGTTCTCCTCAAAAGTGACATAAACGCCCGGCTCGTTATATTCCAGGGCGCCATGTACGATGAACTCCATTGCGAACACCGTCTTACCAGTACCGGCACCGCCTGCAACAAGCGTAGGCCGGCCTTTTGGTAACCCGCCATACGTTATATCGTCAAACCCACTTATCCCCGTGGGCGATTTCGACAACCCGATCTTGCCAGGGACTCTAACTCTTTTCGGCATATATACCACATTGAATAAATAAGGTTAATATTTTGGTTTAATAATTTATGACTATCTAAATACATAATAACTTCGGGAAAAATATAAAGGATATTTGAAATCATAGTGATTAACCGGATGGTCGACATAGAAAAACGCCTTATGAGTTTGGAACAAGGACAGACCAGTCTAATCTATTTTAGCTTTTTTTAACATCATTATTTCCAGTATTGGTATTGTTGACAGATCTATGAGCTGTCTATAGAGTTTCATTATATCATAGACAAGAGGCATCTTAGCACCGGCAAGCTTGTGAAAGTATCCGACACAGGGATACAGTCCTGCTGTAATGATTTTTTTTCGACCCGGTATTCGAGGATAGCATAACAGTAGTTCAAAAAAGACTGGTGGGAGTAGTATATAACATCCCAGATCATGAAATTTTTACGATCTTTTTATAAAAATTATAGTTATTTTTCAACAGCGGGCAACATGACAATGAACCTGACGCCTTTTGTATGATCGCCCGGCACACGGTCTTCTGCCCACACCTTTCCCTGATAGCCTTCCACTAGCGTTCTTACCAGGAATAATCCGAGGCCTTTACCATGTGCCTTCGTGTCGCCTCTCTGGAACCTGTAGAAGATCTTGTCTTTAACTGCATCGGGTATGCCCGGACCGTTATCCTCTACAGTGCATTTATAATAACTGCGGCCGTCCTCGATCACAGGCTCGACCCGCACATCTATAATTAATGACTTCGCGCCATCGGAGTGCTTGATCGCGTTAGATATCAGGTTATTAAAGACGTCACTCAGGAGCTCGTTCGCTTCTACCCGATAATGCGGCACCGGTGGAATATTAATGGTCACATCCCTCTCGCCCTTATAATAACTAAGCCTGCCGAGCTCCTCGAAAATTTGATGAAGGTCAACAGGCCTGGTCTTAATACCCTGTGTCATCAGTTTCTGAAGCTTCCTGACATTATCGATCAGCCTGGAGCTATTGATCAGTGCCTGTATCGGCTTCTCTAAAAGCAGCTTATCATCCGGCCTGAGATTACCTTCCATCTTCAGCGTATCAAGCGCAAGCTCAAGGTATCCGGTCGCAGAATGGTTCATATTGTTGATATCATGGCCCATCAGATCCACGTACAGTTCTGCCTGATCTTTTGCCTCTTTTAACCTTTCATCGGCGAGTTTACGCTCGGTGATATTTTCTATTAGCGAGATGATCCATTGAGGAGCGCCCTCTGCGTTGCGCACGACAGAAACGCTTTTTCGGACCCACACGAATGTCCCGTCTTTACGGAAATATCTGTTCTCTATAACGAAATCGGGGATCTCGCCTGTAAGCATCCGGTCGATCAGTCTCATGTTCTCCTCGAGATCGTCGGGATGGATCAGATTCCGAATCATCTGTGTCCGTAGCTCCTCGATGCTATAGCCCGTGATCATGCAATAAGCTGGGTTCGCATCCACAAAACGGCCGTCGGGCGCTGCCATCGCAAAACCAATGGCCGCGTTGGCAAAGGCACTGCGGAATTTCTCCTCGCTCTCACGCAGCGCCTCCTCAGCATCTTTACGCTCGGCGATCTCTCTCTCAAGGTCCGCTTTGGATGCAGTGACGTTCTTCAAGCGGGTGGTCATCTCGTTGAACGCATCCGCCAGTTCGCTGATCTCATCGACCTTTCTGGCTTTGATGGTGTGATCGAGGTTTCCGGATCCGATGATTTTCGTTCCTGCCTTTAAGTCCCCTATCGATTTTATCACACCCCCGAATACCAGCCAATAATCAAGGAGAATAAAAGCACCGAACGCTCCCAGCAGGGACATTATGATCATGTTGTTCGTTTGCTTCACATGATTTTCCTGCTCCTCAAGCATCTGTGACAGGCGGGACGCGTCAAATAGGATACTACGGGTCTGGACGGCCAGCCGGCTCCATGAGATCTGAATATATGCCTTATCATCCGAACTATACAGGACCTGGTTTTCATCCTGAAGGGTAAGCACAACATCGTCAAATACGCTTTTTAATCGCTGCTGGCTTGCTTTGATGTTATTGACCAGCACTTGCTGTTCCGGGGTATTCACAGAAAGTTTTGATATGTCATCCGAGAACTCGGCGTATTTCGAGCTCCACCTGTCGAGCTGGTGTTTTTCGTTGTACAGGATAAAGTCGTTCGATAGATAACCCAGCTCGCCAGCCCCCAGCTCGATGTTTGTCACAAGCTCCTGCTGCCTGTTCAGCTGACTCACCTGCTGGTCTGTCATCAACATCGTCGCGGCGATAATAAGCAGGGCTGAACAGAAGATGACAATACTGATGATTAGCTGCGTCCTGATCTTCATGGTCCCTCTGCTCACCGGATAAGGTTGACTGATTCAGGCTTGATCTGATCCAGACCTTCCCGATATAGGTAGTATCGGTAGTCAGGGATCGTCTTTTCATCTGTGAGGTTGTTTTTGATCATCCATCGGCCCTCATCTTCCATCGCCGTGATAAGCGACTGGTCAAGAGATAGCGAAAACTGGGTGTTGCTCCAGATGGTCTCCAGGTAAACATCGTCTGCAGGCAGTCGTTTTCGTGCGATAGCCTTCGCTTGCTCAGGATGATATACAGTGTATGTCGCTGCCTGGTCAATTGACTTCAGGAACCGGTTGATCATGTCGGGGTGCTGTCCCGCCCAGTCCTGCCTGCACATGGCGAGCCAGTGCCCTTGCTGGCCGCTTTGGGCCGGCCATGTAACAGCAGCAGGGCCAAGCTGATCTTTTATGATACTGACCTCAAGCCCCCATACAATAATTGCATCAACAGACCCATTACCGATCGCATCGACGAACTGCGGACGTTTTATATCTACCAGCGTTACGTCATCCAGTCTAAATCCGTGCAGTTCGAGAAACCTGCCGAGGATAAATTCCGTATTCGTCCCGAGATCAACGCCGATCTTCTTTCCCTTGAGGTCTGAAACGTTCTTTATACCGTGGTCACTACGGCCAATGATGACTTTATCCTCGTATTTGGCAATACTTGCGAAGCCGTAAATCTTTTCCTGGTCGAACACTTTTTCGACAAGGACGAACTCCGTGGCTATCGCAATATCGTTTTCATTGTTTAACATGCCGTTGACCGCTCTCAAACCTACGTCATAGTCTTTTATCGTCACGTTGAGGCCGTTATCGGCAAAATAGTGCTGGTCGTCAGCGATAATGATCAGCGCCGCAGAGTCTATATTAGGCGACATCCCGACGGTGATCGATTCCATCTCTACGGAAATCTGATTCCGCGAATTCTGGAGGTACCATACGCCAGACCCTATCAACGCGATGATGATTATTGCAGCGATTAAAGTGATAACGGTCTTTTTCATAGCAGTTCTCCACATACTACAACATCAGGGATTAAAACGACAATAATATAATAGTTTAAAGCTGATAATATTATTGTTTTAAAATAGAAGTACACTGGTATATTACATATATTTTTCAATAAAAATCTAAAAAAATTTATGTCTACGTGTAATCAGTCTTTACCTGTCATCATAAATGAATAACATAGCAAACATCATCTAAAAAAGCCTAAGAACTAAAAAATAGAAAGCTTGTCGCGTCATAAACTACTCATTATAAAAATAAGTGATGCTTATCAGTTTTTATCCAACTATCCGCATTCAGTCATATAAGGCCGGATATTTCCCGTATGAAATCATCCAGCAGGCTTTTTACAAGATTCACGTCTGCCGCGGTGTCGCAATAGCTGATAGAGCATCGCATGGTATCTCCGAATGAATATACGGTAAAGTCGAGATACGGGGGGAATGTGACCGGGCCGAACAGCGATATATCCGTGACCTTTATATCGCCGAAATTGACGTCTTTCGGACCGATAATTCCAAGGTTCGAGAAACACGGGATAGTCATTAAAGCCCGTGCACGCTGCTTCACGAAGTGTCGCGTTACAAAGCTCATCGGCATATATCCGGCAACGAATGCGGTCTGGAGAAAAAGCATTTGAGAGAGGTCCATTTTATTTCTTTTTGCCGTGTCCATGAACTCATGTACCCGGGACAGCGTATCTTCGAATGCCTCTCCCGGCTCCCGGTTTATGGCGGGGATGAACAGCCCGGAGAGAGAACAAATGCTGCCGGCTTTTCCGGAAGGCATATAGCGCCGGAGATTTACCGGCACCGTTACCGGTAACGGCTTTCCTGCCGGCGGATCCAGCACCTCGAACAGTGCGCGGTAAAATGCCGTCAATAGCAGGTCATTGATCTTAATACCTTTTCCATGGGCATATGCCCGGATGGCCGCAGACCTTTCCGGACCGATTTCAGCAGTGAGGAAAGAACGGCCGGAGTAGTCGGAACTTGTGACCGGAAAACACCACTCGAGCCCGGGGATCGTTATATGCAGGCTTGATTGGGCCAGAGTGGATAGCCCGACATGTTTTTCCAGCTGCCATGGGCTTCGGTTTCCGCGCGAATTCGGAACAGGCCGGTAGCCAGGGTCGAGACAGGCATGCCGGTATATCGAGGAGAGCAGCTCCAGGTATTCTTTAAAGCCGCCGCCGTCGGCGACCGCATGGGTCATCTTCACGCATAACACATCCCGGTCCGAGCGAAATAAGCGTGCCTGGATCTGGGGAGCCGTAAAAGTATCCATCGGGGCGGCCATGAACCTTAACGCTTCATTCAACGCATCCACTGTCTCGATGACCGGGCATAGGTCGATACTATCAAGGCTATCGGACCGCTGCCATCGGAGGCGAAATGGCCCTTTTGTCATTCTACATCCAAGCACCGGCTCGGCATCCAGGGATAGCCGTATCGAACGAGCCATAAGTCCCGCGTCCACGCGGCCGCTAAAAGTGATCAGGCTGTGCATTTGCCCGTCGCTATTTGAGTTATTAATGAACATCAGCTGATCCGTAGCTGATGCACGATAGAATTCCTGTATTTTGTCATTATTAAAAGGTCCGGCAGCCATTTAATCGCTGTATGACCGCTTATTAGTTAAAACCTCTCATCATCGATTAAAACGCAGGCATTAACCGCATATATGCCATGTGTTTTTGTTTAGAGATAGCAGGATAAAATTCTAGAAATTATTAGAAACTTATTAAAATGTACATTCTACTACAAAAAGGCTGGTGGGACAACCCAGATTCGAACTGGGGTCCAAGCGTCCCAAACGCTCGAGGATGGACCAGGCTACCCCATTGTCCCATATGTTGCGAATCATAGTTGTGCTGGTATCATAAATACATTACGGTTACAATTTACGGTTTTGTAATGAACGTTCAATACTTTCAGGCGTCTCTAAAGATATTTATGCCTCCAGTCACCATACTGTTGGAATCGTATCATGTCAGCTAATAAGATAGTCCCGAGGAGCTTTTTTGACAGGCCGACGGTGGCCGTGGCGAAAGACCTTCTCGGAAAAGCACTGGTAAGAGAACATCCGGTATATGGAAAAATGGCCGCAAGGATCGTCGAGACCGAGGCATACGTCGGTATGGACGACAAGGCATGCCATGCCAGTAAGGGCATGACCGAGCGTAATAAAGTGATGTTCGGCGAGCCGGGGCATGCTTACGTTTACATGATATATGGAATGTATTTCTGTCTCAATCTTGTCACGGAGCATAACGGCTTCCCTGCTGCGGTCCTTATTCGCGCTGGAGAGCCGCTGGAAGGAATTGAGGCTATGAAAAAGCTTAGAGGGGATAAAGTAAAAAAGCTGAGAGATCTGACGTCAGGCCCGGGAAAGCTTTGTAAAGCCATGGGCATTAATCGCGAGCAGAACGGAATAGACCTCTGTAAGAAAGGGGAATTATATGTCGTTGATCTTCCTCAAGAGAACTATGAGATCGTGGAATCTGTCAGGATAGGCGTGGATTATGCTGAAGAGGACAGGCTTAAGCCGTGGCGCTTCTACGTGAAAGGGAATCCTTATGTTTCCAAAAAGGACTCCAGGGATGAATAATTCCTTTTAACATATTTAGTAAAAAATTATTACATTTTTTGCTCATTTTATATTCAAATATTTAATAAATTATTCTAAATTAAATTAGTGTTACGATTTTTAACAATTTTATATTCATCTAATTTTATTTATAATAACTTTACATTATATTTATTAAACATAATATTTGCATACTGTAAATAAAATTGATTTTAACTCAAGTAATTTTTTTCATCTTTTTATTATTAAACCATAAGTTATATTACTAATTAGAAATTTCAATATAGTAAGTATTTACTAACCAAGCTAATGAAAAAGCAAAACATCGGCGGTATGATGCAATGTCATGTCAACTCATGCCATAGCATAGGAGGCAACCGCTTTCCGCATTTAGATAATATAATTAAAAATTCTAAATGTTGAGATGTAATAAAAAATATGAAAAAAATGTGGGGGTATGAGGTAAGATAGGGCGTATATTTAATTATGGTAAATATTGAATTTTAGTAATTTTATTATTTAGTAAAAATGAAAAACGGTATTTAAAGAAAATGGGAAAGGGGGTATATAGCTTTGAATGATCGTATCATATCAAAGAACCTGAGAATTATTACTAACACACTTAGCGTGCTTACTATTATAGCATTTTTACTGGTAAGTACATTTTCGGGGATCGCGTGGGCGCAGACTGCGGTTCCTCTTACAGAGGTATGGGTAGACGATAGCTGGATAAGCAACAGCAGCGGGGATATAGTCGGCCCCGGGCTGTTATTTGGTTATAACGCTTTCAGTGACATCAACTGGGCTATTGAGAACGTCTCATCGGGCGGCACGATACATGTTGCAGATGGAGAATATTCGGAAAATGTCAATATCTACAAGCCGGTATCGATACTGGGAGCAAATTATCAGGGTTATGACAGTTTCGTGTCGTCAAGTATCGAAGAGACTTTGATCGACGGTATAATAAAGATCACCTCAAGTGATGTGTTTATCAATGGCGTGACCATTGATGTTCCAGCTGATTTTGCTTCTGATCACGGTATATATGTGACATCGAACGAGCTTGTCGGCGCTACGATAGCCGGCGATCTTACGAACATCGTCATACAGAACTGTAACATATACACACTGGAAGGATACGGTATTTACTTTGATCAGGTGAGCAGTTCATCGATCCTGTACAACTTCCTCTACAACGACGATATTTCTCCTTATGGTATTTACTCCGAGGGTGACGGTGTCAACATTACCGGAAATTACCTGGAAGACTTCAATAATGGTATATTCTCGTTCGGCGACAACTGTATAATAGATTCGAACGGCATATACTGCGGGGAAGGCGATACCAGCATTTTCTCGTCGGGAGAATATGTATCCATTGAGAACAATTACGTGGACTATTATAACACAGGCATAGTTTCGACCGGAAACGATTCTACCATAGCGAACAACGAGATATATTCTTACTATGGCGGATATGAAGAGACCGTCGGAGACGCTGGTTATGAATATTACGGCATTGCTTCGGAAGGAGATAATGCGAACATTGCCTTTAACGATGTGTATTACTTCAGCGTCGGCATATACAATCTGGGCAACGGCAGCTTCATTAATGATAACTATGTCGAAGGCGACGAATACGATCCATACGGCATAATATCCGAAGGCGATTCAGTCAGTATCGGCGATAACACCGTCCTGTACTATTACATGGAAGGTATAGACTCATTCGGCACCGGGTGCAGCATTACCGGAAATAGCGTCGCGTATGACGATAATAGCTGGGGATTTGTGGGAATATACTCCGGCGGAGATTCTGTGGAACTATCAATGAATTATGTCCAGAACTATTGGGCTTATGGAATATATTGTTACGGAGACGGCGTTGTCATTAATGATAACACTGTCGAGGACGTCTATGAGGAAGGCGACGATGACTGGGGCATAGTAGCCAGAGGAGACTTTGTCACCATCAATGATAATACCGTCCGGAACAATTTCTTTGGAATATATACATATTGTAATGAAACCGAGATAGGCGACAATAACATCCTTTATGATGAAGGATCCTTACCGTCGACAGTCTTTGCCGGACTTGCTGCGGATAGGGACCGGTTCGATATAACGGCCAATATCCCTGCCGGAATGAACCTGGCAAGCGCATCTCTCGTCGGAGATTTTGATGAAGGGGACTATGTCGAGATCGGCATATTATCGTACGGCGATCTTGTAAACATCCACGACAATCAGATCACTGATCTCTACAATGGTATAGTGACTTTTGGCGACGATTGCGACGTATCATATAATGTTATCGAGACAGTCTTTGGCGAGAACGGAATATATTCAGAGGGCAACGCGATCGAGTTCCTCTCAAATAGCATATATGGCTATGTTTTCGGAATAACGTCCACGGGCGATGACTGTACATTCACGGACAACGATGTGTACCGTTATAACGAATATATTGACGACCCTGTTTTTGACCAGGGACTTGTAGGCTGCTATATCACAGAGCACGGGATCTGTTCTAACGGAGACTCGGCGGTCATAACCGGCAACGATGTTTATGACTATTTCCTCGAGGGAATATTCGCCCGCGGTGACGGCTGTGAGATAACGGACAATTATCTCATGACAGAATACGGTGAAACGGGGATCACAGCAGACGGATTTTCCATTATAGTGACTGGTAACACTATCACCGGGTTCACTAAAGGTATCTTCTCCGCCGGAGACTACAACATCATAGCGGCGAACACAATATCCTACTACGGATCCGAGCTTGATGCAATGGTAGGTCTCGGGGAATACGATAGCTGTGCCATTGACTATGACGGAGACTTTGGAATAATCGAGGAGAACACGATCGAATACATGCGCTGTGCCATCGACTACTGGGGCAAGTACGGCACCGTCAGGAATAATATGATCACGGCATACCCGGGATTCTATTACTACATATGGAACAGTGACATAGCATACTTCGGTGACTTCGGCATAATCGAGGGTAACGTCATCGATTATGGATTTGAAGAGCCGCCTCTACCGCCTGTAAGCCCTGCCGAAGGCGAATATGGCGCTGATTACGGCCAGACCGGACTTGCGTTCGGTGATATATCCTATATCGGATATGCCGGTTACATACAGGACAACGTGCTAAACACCGAATATCCCACCTTACTCGGAGTATTCTATCTGGGCAACACCGGCAGCATCGTGAACAACACGATAGAGAACCCGATCGCAGGAGTGATATACGCAGGCAGCACCGGTACCGTGAGTGAGAACAACATACTCAATGAAAACCAGGGCGGAATCGGTATTGGCCATCTCGGATACTACGCGACCATAGAGAACAATGAGATAAACAATACCGCGATGGGTATCCTCTACGTGAACAGCATAATATCGGTCCTGACGGACGTGCTGTCCGAAGACAACATCCTGTACGGCGGGGACATAGAGGACATATTCTTAAACAGCGCCGAATACCTCGGCTATGAGATCGATGACGGCCTGCTCAGTGCGGCAAACACCGTCGAATTCTCGGACCCGGGCTTCTCAGGCCATATTAACGGCAACTGCATAAACAACAGCGAGAATTATGGCGTGAACTGGGGTATAGTCTACTACGGATATACGGGTACCATCAACTGCAACGAGATCTACGGCAGCGAATGGTCCATGAAGGGCATAACCGCAGTCTCCGATAACCTCACTATCGCAGGAAACACGATCGAGGGCATCGGATACTACGAAAAGGGACTGCCCACGGCAACCTTAGAATCCGACATGTATGGTATCGGGCCCCTATGCGAAGGCATAGCTATTAGCGTATACCCGGTCACCAGGAACTTTGAGGACGGTAACGCATACATCTATGACAACTACCTCAGGGACAATGAGATACAGCTGATGTTCTGGTCCGACGAGATTCTCGGACAGGGCGACGGCAGCACCGGCAAGATCGACCTTGCAACCCTTGAGCAGATATTTGCTACAAACGACCTTGACGCCAGGAGAGTATACATAACTGACAGCGAGGGTAACCTCAAAGTAGAGAGCCCTCTGGACCTTCAGAAATTCATCATAGATCCGCTGGGTATTTGCGAGTTCATCCTGGGAGGATACGACCCTGAGGACTTCGATGATGTCGGCCTGATATTCGTAAGGACGTTCATCCAGGACGCGGTAGATGCTGCGAACGAATCGTCCGATATGTACGGCCAGCCTCTGTTGAGCGATACCGTAAATCTAAAACCGGCAACATACGATGAATGCCTGTTCATCCTGAAATCGGTGAACATAGTCGGAACTGAAGAATCCGGTACGGGAGAGCCGCTGGCAATAATAAGGTCATCCGGACCCAAGGGGCTACCCGAATCAGTCGGCTACACCTACGTCCACGGCTTCCCGATCATCGACGTCGTTTCATGGAGTATGTACCCCACGTTCGCTAACATAGCGAATGTTCAGATAGATGGTTCGGGAATGATCGACTCAGAGTTCGTACCGTTTAGCGGCATATTCTATGATAAAGGCACGAACGGCACTCTTTCGGACAACATGTTCGTGAACTTCGGCCCGTTCGGCGACGCCAGTGAAGCATACGGCAACGCAATGGTCGGCGAATATGGCCAGGTAGGATACGCGGTCGTATTGAGCAACCATGAGGGCAGCCAGTACTACATGAACGATAACACGTTCACTGAAGTGCAGGGAGCGCTCCTAAATTACGGAGAGCTTGACTACGTGCTGACCAACACGACATTCTTCGAGAACGGCAACGTCATCACCGGCGACAAATACTTTGTATACGTCGATACCTACGGAAACTACCGCATAGACGGACAGCTCACGGGCGACCCGGATTACCTGAACTATGTGATATGCATGGTCGGCGGCAACGATATGTGGCAGACAGCCATCCCGAACGAGAAATACGAGATAGCCATGGGTGCCGGGAAATACTACATGAGCACACCGATGGTCAATCCGTATA
Organism: Methanooceanicella nereidis; assembly: GCF_021023085.1. Lineage (NCBI taxonomy): Archaea > Methanobacteriati > Methanobacteriota > Methanomicrobia > Methanocellales > Methanocellaceae > Methanooceanicella > Methanooceanicella nereidis. The sequence goes on from NZ_PGCK01000008.1 coordinate 54,719, forward strand.
ACACCGTTACGCTTGTCGGTCCGGATGACTGGGTCTATATCTTTGTGCCGGACGGACAGCCTGAGAACATAATAGCAGGCTACAACGTCAGCTTCGGCGTAGGAACATGTGAGTACGACCTTGTCTACGAATGGAACCTGATATCAGTACCCTTCGAGCTTGAAGATAATAACATAGAGAACTTCTTCCCGCCCGAAGTTAAGGCAAATATCGAGTCAGTTTGGAGATACGACGATGATGGCTTATGGTATCTGTACAAGCCTGACGGCGACTATACGGGATGGGATTTCCTTGGTACGGATCCCCTGTCAACGATAGAGCCTGGCATTGGATACTATGTCAATATGACCGATGGCGCATCATTCACCGTATCGGGAATCATCCCGGCGGATTCGCCGCTGGGCAGCTGCTCGATCAACGACCAGTGGAATTGCATAGGCATTACCGGGATCGATTCCTATGATGCGGCAACGTTATTCGGCGACGCCGATTCCATAGAATCTGTCTGGACTTATGATAGCGGATACTGGTATCTGTACAAGCCTGACGGCGACTATACGGGATGGGATTTCCTTGGTACGGATCCCCTGTCAACAATAGAGCCAGGAATAGGCTACTGGGTAGAGCTTAAGGAGCAATAGGAGGTTCTAAGATGAGTAAAAATAACTTAAAAAGATTCGTATCGGCAGTATTCGTACTGGCATTGTTAGCAAGCGTGATGTCATTTGAGGCTGTAGCAGCCCCGCCGGTCCCGCCGACACCGACTCCGACGCCGGTCCCGACGTCTACGCCGACTCCGACACCGAGCGCGACGGCTTCGCCAACATCTACGCCTACGTCAAACCCGCCTTCTGTCCCGTCAGGTGGCACGTTCCATTATGTCTGGGATGTATACGGCACTCCGACCCCTGAACCCACTATAGTTCCGACACCGGAGCCAACGGTAGTTCCGACTCCGACACCCGAGCCGACGCCGGAGGCAACTCCGACACCGACCCCGGAGCCTACGACGACCGAGCAGACAGGATTTGACATAAACCTGTTACTCCTGCTGCTGGCCATACTGGTCATAGCTGTCGTTGGAGCATACTACCTGTTCTTCAGGAAATAGTAAAGATAGAAAGATGAAACGTGGAGTGAATTCACTCCACTTTAATTATTTTTTAAAAAATGATATCTTAAGATCTTATGGAAAAAATATTTCCTTTACGCTTTGATGCAGGAAAATTTATTTTCTAGATTTTTTTAGCTATCAGTGTTTATACAGCTCTTTATTCATCCTGGGGATCAGAGCCATGAAAACGCTCTGCTCCGTCAGCCTCGTCCTGTCGAGCATGCCATTTGATAAATACCCTATCGCGCCCATCTTTTTGCCGAGATCATCGATGCCGGTGAATTTGCTCATTACCTCCCCTACTTCCTTTCCGGAGAGGACTTCATCCAGTACTAAGGAAGGATATTCAAATCCGCTGCCGCACCCGATGGTGGTCCATTGGCCGTCGAATATGGCACAGTACTGCACGTCTATGACATACCCCTCAATATCAAATAATCCTGCTTCTATGCCGACACCGTAATCGTATCTTCCGGACTCGTACGCGTTTTTCGCGCGGTTCATTGCACCTTTAACCGTATCATTTCCAAACGGCTGAGAAGGGACACCGGAAGGAACGTTTATCCCGTCCACTGTCACATCGCCGAATACACTGCTAAAGACATTCTCCGCTGCATTTACCTTGACAGGATTATTCGTGCCGACGGCTATTCTCACTCTTTAGGCCTCTTTAAAAGATTACCATGAGTGTCTATCTCGCCTTTGACTATCCTTGTCGAGGATATCGGGTCTCCGTCCTCGGCAAGCACATAATTTACCAGAATGACGTCAATCGGGTCAAAGCCTTTGCTTTTCCTGATATCGTTGATCTTCAGGGCTGTAGGATAAGTCTCAGGAGAAACGACTATCTTATCATAATCCTCAGTCAACGTTTTACCGTACGGGTCATTGATCTTCATGATGTTCGGCTCAACGCCTATCTCTTTCTTTATCCATTCCCTGAGCTTATTTTCCCTCTCTTCATAGGTCTCGACGGGCCTGACACGGCTTCCTGTCGCCATCTCGTCCGAGGTAAGGCCTATATCGACATCATGGCTTAGCCAGTATGCTTTTCGAAGTAAGAGCTTATGCCCGTCATGAAGGGGTTGAAAAGTGCCCCCCACAGCTACTTTCATGTTCAGGAATGCCTCCTTATTCATTTAAGTACTTTCGGGAAAGCCCGACGTACTCTTCACAGTTGACGACAGGGTATCTCATCTGTTCCGGCGTAAGCTGCCTGACGACCTTTCCCGGGATCCCCACTACAAGAGAGCCGGGAGGTATCTTATCATTTTCTTTTACGACGGCTCCGGCGCCGATAATACAGTTCTCGCCTATCTCGGCCTTGCTGAGCACGACGGCGCCCATTCCGATCAGTGAGTACTTGCCTATGGTGCAGCCGTGGATGACAGCGCAATGGCCGATGGTGACGCCTTCGCCTATGACCACGTCCTCGCCCGGTGCCGAATGGATGACGACGTTGTCCTGGATGTTAGCTTTTTTTTCGACGATGATCTTACTCATGTCGCCTCTCAACACCGCACCGTACCAGATGCTGGACTCTTCCCCGACCTCGACATCTCCTATGATGGCCGCGGTCTCTGCAACGAACGCGCTATCGGCTATTTTTGGCTTTGCGAAGTGTTCGAATATCATTATTTCTCTTACTTATAGTCGTACTTAAATCGTAAAAATCTATTTATTTTTTATAGTGAGAATTAATTAGCTATTATTTAGCTGACTTTTAATAAAATTATATAATTAATAGTAAAAAAGACGATTACTTCTCTCATTTTAAAATATATAAGTAAGTAAATTTAAACTATGGTAAATTTTTACTTAATGATTTGGGAGTAAATTTATTTTTAAACAATATTTTACGCTATAATTCATATTTTGCAAATAAACCAAAATTTTTTATAGTAAATATGTAATTACATTTTCATAAGAAAATATTTCCGACGATTATTATCGTGAATAAAAAAGTTCATCATACATGGTGTAATAATTACAAAAGTTTTCGCGGCCCGGTGCCCGTTCCTGGCATACGGGTAAAAAGTAATTATTACTTCACCGTGTAAAATGTGGGGGTATATAGCAAATGATAAAAAGGGGTATAGATGGTTCCATCTATGGTAGTTTAAAACATTTTAAAGTGTTGGTTTCCCTTATGGTCGTCTTTTTATTGATGGCGACCTCGCTAGGGACAGCTCAAATCGTGAATATTATAAACGGGTCATCTTCTGATGGTCCGGACGGCTTATCTTTACTGGGAGCGACTTCGCTGCCCATTGTGAATTTTAAACAGATCTCATATGTCGCAGGGGAAAACCGTGCCGATGGATACATAGAGATCACGGTCAGACTGAACCAGGTGCCGACCCAAAGGATAGCCGTGCATTATGACCTTGTAAGTGCCGGTACGACCGCAACTGAAAATACCGACTTCACTCTGGAAAGTACAAAAAGAGTGGTATTTGGTGCCAGCGGCGATACTGCTACTGAAAAGACCTTCCGGGTATATCTTATAGATGACAGCAGGTATGAGGGAGACGAGACCGTACAGCTCAAGCTCAGGATCAACAGCGCTAACGAAGATAAAGTAGTGCTCGGGAATAAGAACGTCACGACCATCACTATTACCGACGTGGCTGACCGGCCAAGGGTAATGTTCGACAGGCCTTCCTATAATGTTAACGTGAACGAAGGCATAGGCACGCTGACTTTAAATGTCGTCAAAGACGGCGAGACCGACCTTCCGTCCAGCGTCAATTACAGGACACTTAGCGGTATGGCATTACAGGGTCAGGACTTCGCTCAAAGCTCCGGCACGCTGACTTTCGGGCCGACCGGCACGACCGCCTCGATCAATGTCACCATCAATGAGGATTCGATATTCGAGGTCCTTGAAAACTTCACTGTGGAACTATACGACCCTGTCGACGCAAGGATCGGATGGAGAAACCCTGCCAGCGTATGGATAACGGATAATGATACCGCGCCAGTCGTACAGTTCAGGCTGTCGTCATATACGTTCGATGAGAACGATGGCACCGTTCAGGTCACCGTGACAAAGACCGGCGAGACATCCATGCCGGCCAGCGTTGACTACGCGACAGCGAACGGCGGAGCGGAGGCAGGACAGGACTACGCTTCCACATCAGGCACGCTTACTTTTGACGCATCTGAATATGAAAAGGCTTTTAGCCTCGGCATAATTGATGACGGGGTTTACGAGCTTTCGGAGTTCTTCTATGTGAACCTCTCAGGTCCCGTGAACGCGACCCTTGGGTCCGCTGATTCCGCGCAGATCAATATTGCCGATGACGACGACGCGCCCGAATTCACTTTCAGCGCATCCTCTTATGACGTGAACGAAGATGCCGGAACAGTTACCATCAACGTGACGAAGTCGGGAGAGACCAGGGTATCGGCCAGCGTTAATTATACGACTGCCGACGGCACTGCGTTAGCAGGCTCAGATTATGCCGCGGCATCCGGAACGCTGGATTACGCATGGGATGAAACCTGGAAGACTTTCACCGTTGACATCCTGAATAACGGCCTTTACGAGGGTAACGAGCTCTTCTATGTGAACCTTGCGGATGCCGTAAATGCGGAGATAGCAACGCAGACATCGCAGGTCAACATAATCGAGGACGACCCGATACCGGTGATCAGCTTTAGCGAAGCCGTCTATAATGTTAACGAGAACGGAGTAAGTATAGATATCGAGGTCATAATGGACAATGAGGCATCAGAGCCGGTAACAGTCGATTATGCGACCTATGACATCACTGCCGTGAGCCCGGCAGACTATCAGGGATGCAGCGGCACTCTGACCTTCGAGACAGGCGAACACTCCCAGTCGTTCACAGTGCTGATACAGGATGACAGCGTGTATGAAGGCCTTGAGAGCATCGGTCTGGCATTAAGCGGCCCTTCGGCGAATTCCGTTCTCGGCAGCCAGGTCACTGCACAAATAGACATAACGGAAAATGACGCATACCCGACGTTCGGGTTTAACCGGACAGGGTATAACGTAAAGGAGTCAGATGCCAGCGTCACATTAAAAGTGCTCATGTTCGGCGAAGCATCGATGCCCATCACCATCAACTATGGTACTATGAACGGTACTGCAGTGTACGAGGATGATTATAACAGGACATCCGGACACTATACCTTCAATCCAGGAGAATCCGAAAAGACCTTCACGGTAGCCATACATGAAGACTCGGTCTGGGAAGGGGACGAGAGGTTTAGCGCCATACTCGTGGATACGATCGGGAATAATTTGAACTCTACGGAGATCACTATACTGGAAAATGACCCGCATCCGCCACCTGTATACGTTGAATACCTGTGGAATGCAGCGATCGCGCTGAAGAACAGTATAGTCCCGGATGCGACCCCGACGCCTGAACCATCTGTAACGCCGACACCTGTGCCGACTGTTTCGCCGACGCCTGACCCATCGGTAACAGCTACGCCAACCGCAGAGCCTACCACGACCGAGCAGACCGGACCTGGCGATATAATGGTATGGGCACTGCTGATCGTACTGGCTGTTGTCGGGCTGGGAGCAGGATACTTCCTGGTGTTCAAGAAGAAATAAATAAAAGTCGATGGAGTAATTTTTACTCCATCCTATTTTCTTTTTCTAAAATTGATTTACAGAAATATATTAATTAATTTTTTATATATTTACAATATTTATATTAAATATGATAGTAAAGAAAAATGTTTAAAAAATATTTTCTAATAATACAAAAAAAAGTAAATTTACTTTTATAAAAAAACTTTTACGTTGAATTAAATTAGAATAAAAAATTTTTACCATAAGCTTTATTTTTTATAATAGTAATTACAATGTTGTAATTAAAAAATCATAATAAAAATCGATATTAAATTATTATTAAAAATAATAAATTATAATATTAAATATAATAGTATATATTAAAATACAGTATTGAAAAATAACTGTAAAAAAAGGGGGTATATAGCAGTGAAAAAAATAAATGGCCTATTTAGTAAAGATAACTTCAGGTCCGGATTGTTAAAACTACTGGTATTCGTAGTAGTTTTGTCAATTATATGGTTTACCTATAGCGGGATATCCGGCATGTCAAAAATTGCCTATGCTGTTCCCGATAAAGCAGTTGTCGAATTTACCAGTGCGTCCGTTAATGTGAACGAGAATGACGGGACAGTTTCTATAAGTGCCAGTATGACCAGCACTCTGGACGAGAATATCAATATTAATTATGGTACAAGAAATGGTACAGCTTTCGCAGGCTCTGATTATGTTGCTGTACAGAATGGAATTTTAACATTCGTGAGCGGGGTATCATCGCAGACAGTAACCTTTACTATTACTATCCTGGATGATATGTCACCAGAGAACATTGAGTACTTTTATGTAGATCTCTCAATTCCCGGTAGTGCTAATAGTAAGGTTAGGTTAGGTACGAACGGCACTATCACGATAAATATTATTGATAATGATGCAGTAACGCCGACTCCGACTCCGACTCCGACTCCGACTCCGACTCCGACTCCGACTCCGACTCCGACTCCGACTCCGACTCCGACTCCGACTCCGACTCCGACTCCGACTCCGACTCCAACGCCGACTCCGACTCCAACGCCGACTCCGACTCCAACGCCGACTCCAACACCAACGCCGACTCCAACACCAACGCCGACTCCAACACCAACGCCGACTCCAACACCAACACCAACACCTGAGCCTACGGTGACGCCGACGCCGACGCCGACTCCGGCTGCAAGCGGCCCCGTAACATCGGTCGATTCACTCCCTCCGTCCGAGGTGTCATACTTATATGATAACTGGGTGTTTATCCAGCTGGTTCAAGGAGCTCCTGGATCCCCGACAGTGACCCCGTCACCCGTCCCGACGATAGTCCCGACTCCGGTACCGACGCCTGAGCCTACGGTGACCCCGATCCCGACTCCGGCAGGAACAGTGACCCCGTCACCCGAGCCAACTACGACAGAACAGACAGGTTTTGGAGATACCTGGATATGGGCTGTGCTGATCATAGTTGCGATAGCAGGTGTCACAGCAGCATACTTCCTGTGGTTCCGGAAAAAATAGTAATTAATAAATGATGGAGTAAAAATTACTCCATCCCTTTTTCCTTTTTATATATTTGATCCTTCGGTTTTTGTGGTTCTATATTATTTGTGATATTATTATATACATGCAGACTAAAGATAAAAAATAAAAAACTCCTAAAAATCGCAGCAAAACCAAAATATTTTAATATAACTTTTTACCGAAAATTTTTTTATAAGAGATAAATTAATAATGAATTTTATAATAACTAAAACGCTAATTAATAATTTCATTCATATTGAAATAAACAAAACTTATTTTTTTAAAAAAAATTTTATTACAAATTAAAAGAGATAACAAAATATTTACCATAAACTTTATTTTGAAGAAGTAAATACATAATAGTAGTTAGTAAAAAATAATTAAAAAATTGAAAAGTAAATTTAACATTAAAAATAATTACATAATAGTAAAATTTATACTATATGCTATATAAAAATAAATAAAATAATCGAAAAGGAGATTGGTAGTAAAAATATAAATAATAAACATAATTTAATTAAGTAATACCTATGTTTACAGTATTAAAATAAAAAAATAAAATATTAAAAATAAGATAAATATATGCAATATATCGGGGGGTATATGGCAGTGAAAAAGATAGATAATAGAAGATCATGGTATAATAATGTCCTTATATGCTCATTTGTATTATTACTTACAGGAGCATTATTGTTCAGCCTTGCAGCGCCGATGGCCTGGGCTGTGAAAGATGTAAATAACAAAGAGATAGAGAATGGGTCTTCACCTATATGGCCTATATTTGAAGGCGCAGAGGTTGGCCCTAATGGAACTCATATCGCCCACTGGGGATGGCATAATTTAAATAGCATTCCCATAGAGATACCTTTGGGCACTGATAATTATATAAAATGCCAGGTAATTGAGCCCATACCCGATCAAGTGCCGCCGACATATTTCTCGCCGGGGCGTGTCTTTAACAATTTTACATTGATATTCGGACAAAACATGCAGTGGCACCTTAGTTATAATAACAACCAGAATGATTCTACGATTAACTGGAATACCTGTAAGAAATTCATAACTGTAAGCTTTGAGTCTGGCAGTTACGTTATCAACGAGGGTGAAACGGCCAATATCTCAGTAATTTTGAACGCGCAAGCTGTTTCCAATGTGACCGTGAATTATTCTTCGACGATAGCCAGCGGTACATTAACTTTTACCCCGGGCGTAGTCAAACAATATATCGAAATACCTACAGTTCAGAATGACGTCTATGACGGAACCCGGAATATAGACATAGGATTGATAATCCCGGACACTGATGCGAATGCGGGACCCGGAGCTATAATGAACACAACGCTCACCATAATCGATGACGAACCGGCGCCGGTCATAAGCATAAGCCCTCTCCACTCGGTAAATGAGGGTGACGGGACCATATCGGTATCAGTTACAAAGAGCGGCAATACCAGTGTGAACGCCAGTGTGGATTATAGCACTAATGACGGCACCGCAGAGGCTGTATCAGACTACCTGGCAGCATCCGGCACATTAACGTTCCTGCCTTCGGAGACAGAAAAGACGGTATACATCAATATCGTCGATGACGGTATTCCCGAGATCCCGGAACTCTTCTTCGTGAATCTTACAGATCCGGTAGATGCTACATTAAGTCAGTTCAACGTAGCGGACATCATAATTAATGATAATGACCTATGGCCTTCAGTGGAATTCAACCTGTCATCATATACCTTCAATGAGACGGATGGCACTGTTACGTTCACTGTGATCAGGACAGGTAATCCAATACCGGCATCAGTTAACTATTCCACCAACAATGGTACTGCACTGAGTGGATCCGATTATGCTTCAGCATCCGGAAAATTGTTCTTCGGGCTGAACGAGAATGAGAAAACATTCACGGTGAACATATCCGATGACAGCCTTGGCGAAGGCGACGAATTCTTCTTCGTGAACCTTTCCGACCCGGTGCTTGCCTCGCTCGGAAGCAACAGCATCGCGATCGTGAACATCGTCGATAACGAACCGAAGCCTGCAGTCCAGTTCAGCTCACCGAGATGCTATGTGGATGAAAACGACGGATCGATAGTAGTGACGGTCAGCATGACGGGCCAGACATCAAGGAACGTTACTGTTGACTATGCCACAGGCAATGGCACGGCAGAATACGGGCTTGACTATACGGCTGCCAGCGGAACGCTGACGTTCGAGCCGGGCGACACAAGCAAGACGTTCAGGATATACATACTGGATGATGTCCTTGCAGAAGATAATGAGACTATCAACCTGACGCTCAGCAATCTGTCGGCGAACGCAGTATTCGGTACTAGGGTCACATCCGTAGTGGAAATAATCGATGACGATAGCGCTGAGACATCGTTCGTGATAAATCTGCAACCGGGCTGGAACCTGATATCGATACCTTTGATGAATGACACCATATGGGCAAGTCAGTTACAGGATATTGGAATATCGATGGTGGCGGAATATGTGAATACGACTGATGGGTTCAATATGTATATGGCAGGTATAAGCCCGTCAGAGGATGATATCCAGATCAAGATCGATTATGCCTACTATGTATTCTGTGACAGAGAGACTACATTTACCGTTATAGGCGTATTACCAGGCTCGCGTAGCATAGCTATTTACAGCGGATACAATATGATCGGATGGAGCACTCTAAGCACATCAAATGCAAAAGCAGTATGTGAATTGTTGAATGGTAATCAGATAATATTCAGGTACAACAATGCAAACGACGGGTTTGATGTATACATGGAAATGATCAGTCCCGACGAGGACAGCTTCGTTATGGGGCCTGGTGAGGGGTACTATGTATACTCCGACTCAGCAGAAACTCAAACATTACCATTTGGAGGGGTTTAATGAAAACAGGGAGAATATCAATATTTTTTGCCACTCTATTAACTTTAGTCATTATTAGTGGCATTATAGCACCGTCAGTGTTAGCAGCTTCTTCGCCAACAGGAGTATATGGGTATGTACGAGTCGATGGTGCTGTTACGTCAGGAGTAACAGTGACCATAGCCGGCCAATCAGATGTGACTGATGGAAATGGGTTTTACTCTATCGGTGTATGGAATGGATCAACGTATACTATAACTGCTACCTATGGAAGTCTTTCTCAAACAAAGACGATCACTACGAATAGTCCGTCAATGCAGGTAGACTTTAGTTTAAACACACCAGCACCAACTCCGACTCCGACTCCGACTCCGACTCCGACTCCGACTCCAACACCGACTCCGACTCCGACTCCGACTCCGACTCCTACTCCAACTGTAACTGCAACGCCGACGCCGACTCCAACGCCGACTCCGACACCAACAGCAACGGCCACGGCAACTCCTACGGCCACGGCGAACCCGACCGGTAACCCTACAACAGTGCCATATAACCCGACTCCGACTCCGACACCTACACCGACACCGACAGTTGTACCGACAACCGATCCGGGCAACGGCAGCGGAGGTAGCGGGGGAGAAATAGAAATAACACCGACTCCGACTCCGACTCCGACACCAGAGCCGACTACCACGGAACAGGTCAATCTTGATTTAAACATATGGTGGCTGCTGATCATATTTTTGATCATAGGAGCGGTGGCACTATACTTCTGGTATAAGAACACCAGTAAATAAAACAAGATATGCGGGAGTTTATAACTCCCCATCATTTATTTTTATAACTGTAAACATTTTTGTTTAAATGTATGAATAAAAATGTTTTCTAATTTTTATTAAATATCATAAAGGTAAAAAACTGTTATTTACTTATTATTATATTTTTACACAAATCTAGAAACATATATTTATTCGAATATATTTGCTAAATTACACAACCGTAAACTTTATTAGAATTAAGCAATTACAAATATGTAATTACTATAATTTGGGGGGTAATATTTATTATTTAAACATATGATGGTAAAAATTCCATTGTGTGTTTAAATGATGGCGATGATATAGTGATCCTCGAAAAGATCGAGGAATCATCATCGTAAAAGCATAAATGTGGGGTTGATCGCTAAATTGTCGGATCGTTATGGTGGTTAATATCTTCATATATCCGATCTCGGTTTTTATGATTTAGCATCGCTACATAAACAAAAACGTGGGGGTATAAGCAGCTATAGGCAGATATGCAGGTACCGGGGGGTTACTGCATATTTTCCTTAGCTTTGCGATGCTCCCTGGAAAATGGGGGTTTCAATAAAATGTCAAAAAATAAAATGATAGCCAGCCTATTCGTTGTTTTACTCATAGGGGCTTTGTTCATATGCACAAGCGGGGCTTCCCTCGCTTTGGCTGCCGATCCTACAGCAGATAAGATGGTCCTGACATCCATATACAAAGTTCCGGCTGACAATGACGGGTCATACCTGTATGTGATGAGGGTCAGAAACACAAACTCAGTTAACGTCGATGTACATGCATATATATCTGGCATGGGTAGCGTTTATAAGAATTTCACCGCTCCGGCTAACAAGGATAGCTTCTTCGCCCTTGAGAAATCCGGCAGCAATCCGACGATAAAAGCAGATTATTACTATAACGATGTAAAATTCGGCGGACATGTAAAAGCGACTAACAACAATATCAAGACAGCTGTCGTATACCTGGGTAATGTGCCAGCTACGGCATATGAGGGCCAGTCTGTAAACATTCCTATTATAATAGACCCGATATTGCCAAAGCCGTTAATGACCTTTAAATACGATTATAACGGCGCTGAAGCGACATATTATCCGCATGGCTACGACGTATATTGCTTACCTGTAGGATCCTTCCCGGCAGCAGCAACATACAATAAAGATGTGACGATGCCTGAAGATGATGTCTACGGCACAGCTCCGGGCCCGGCGGTCTTCACGCTCGTTCAAAGCCTCATCACAGGCCTTGAGATCGGCGAGCCGTATACTGTATCCATAGAAGTTTTAGACAACGATGAGCAACCCGCGCCGAGTGCGACACCGACACCGACTCCGACACCGGAACCCACTGCGACTCCGACACCCGTTCCGCCGGTGACGATAGAGACGTTCCCGCCATCCCTGATATCCTACCTGTATGAAGGGTACGAATTCATCGGGATAGTAGAGGGCGCTCCGGGAGCGACTGTCACTCCAGTACCAACGATTATCCCAACTCCAATACCAACACCCGAGCCGACCGCGACTCCGTCACCGGAGCCGTCGGCGACCCCAACACCTGAACCCACGGCAACGCCGGCCCCGGAGCCCACGACCACCGAGCAGACCGGTATAGATATGAATATGATGATAATCATATTCGCGGTGGTAGTAGTGTCCGTAGCAGGCACATACTTCCTGGTATTCAGGAAAAAATAAAAATTAAGTAAAAACCGTGGAGTTGAGTTCCTCAACTCCACCCCATTCCATTTTGTCATATTTTTTTATTATGGGCTTTACCCGGCAAGCTCATGTAAATCAAGCAACAGCAAGGCTTTCAAGAGCGACAAGATTTTAATATTAAACTGTGAATGAGTCAGCTAATTAGCCTATAGCCCAAAAACAGAGGGCATACAGCTAAAGCAGGGAAAAACATGAAAAACGACAAATCTCACGTGATCGCAACATTGATCTTTTTCGGGCTGGCTCTCGTAGCAGTGCCGGGCATTGCATTTGCAGACCACATCATTCCGGGCATCCCTTCAAAACCATCGGTTCCGGCAGTGCCGTCGATGCCGGCAAATCCTATCGTATCGATAAAACCGGCGATACCCTCAGTTCCTCCGTTCCCGACATTTCCCCCGATGCCCTTCCCGACGTCGACTCCTACGCCGGTACCGAGTCCTACCGTTACACCGACAGCAACTCCTGAGCCGACACCAGTTCCCAGCATCACGCCGACGCCGTCTCCGATACCGTCGGCGACTCCGACCCCCGGGCCTACTATCACGCCAACTGTCACGGCCACACCATTGCCCGATCCTACTGCGACCCCCACATCAATACCCCAGATCGGAAATGTCGGAAGCCCTGCCCCGGGAAATTCTACAAATAATACGGGAGTGATCCCCGGCACCGGACAAACAGTATCCCCGAGCCCGACCACAGGCACCGGCGGCAGCATAGACATAGGTGAAGAGGTAACGACAGAATATGCGGGCATAGGCGGCTTTAACATACTTCTCGCGATATTCACGATAATAGCCGCAATAGACGTATTCATATACTCAGTGAACACGCACAAAAAAATATGAGAGCGTATCAAACTTGAGCTGATCAAGCCTGATACTCATTTTTAATTTACGCTTCCAGCCTGAGCCTCTTCAGGACGAAGTCGGTATCCAGGGCGAGCAGGAAAGGTCCCAGCTTCGGGCCCCTGGGCTTTCCAAGAAGAAGTAGATAAGCGGTCTTGAAAAGCTTGGCCGGCTTAATGTCTTTGCGCTTGGCTATCTCGAAGATCTCGTACTGGGTCTCCTCTTCCGTGTGCCTTGCCTCGATAAAGTCAGCGATCTCCGCCAGTGCGTCCTTTTCGGCGGGCTCCATTTCAGGAGGCAGGTCCAGCGCTTCTTTTATATCGATGTTGTACTCATCCGGCGCGTACTTGCGTGCCCAAATTCCGGCCTTATGGACACGCTTGAGCGCGTCCGTCTCCTGCTCCGGAGTGGCATCCTGGGGCAAATGCCCTGTCTTTCTTAAGGTCCTGAGTATGTGCTCGTCGTTCTTGGAAACGCTCACCATCGCTGCGAATGTGTATGGTATCCTGATCTTGCGGCGGTCTTCCATGGGCAGCATCGGATATACGCGCTTCGCGAAATCTTTCTCTTCCGGATCCGCTGCCTCGACCTCATCGTAATATACTCTCTCGAACCTGTCAAACCCGTCGACCAGGAAGTTGATGTTCTTCACTTCAAGGTTCTTCTGCTTCATCGGGTTCAGCGAATAGAAATAGAGGAACACTTCCGGTTCCATGATCTCGGCCATGTCCTGGGTGATATAGACGTTGCCGTGCCTTGTCGACATCTTGGCCGAATTGACCAGGAAGAACTCGTAGACCGTATAAACGGGCGGCTCTCTTCCAAGTATGACCTTTGATATTTCCTGCCCGGAGGGCCATGAGCCTTCATAGTGGTCCTTTCCGAACGGCTCCATCTTGACGTCGAATATCTGCCACTGGGAGGGCCACTCGAACCTCCACGGGAGCTTACCGTTATTCAGCGAAGTAGTGCCTTTATGTCCGCACCCGGGTATGTCGAACTCGCCGGCAAGGGATTTACTCTCGCAGATATAGTCGACTGTCCAGTTATCGAGGTCGACGGATACAGCCTTTGCGGTGATCCTGCCGCATTTCTCGCAAATAGGGTTAAAGGGAATATAATCGGGCGGAGTGTTCCTTTGGTATTTGGAGATGACCTCTTTTGCCTTTGGTATGTCCGATAATATCGTCCTCATGGGAGGCTCGAACTTTCCTTCTCTGTATAGCTGGTCGTTGCTATAGTCCTCCACTTCCACTCCAAGCATGTTCACGCCGTCGAGCCATACGTTGTTGAAGTGCTCCGCCCACGACTTGCAGCAGCCGAACGGGTCCGGGACGTCCACATATGGTATGCCGGCATATTTGTTCAGCTCGTTAAGCTCTTTTTCGGAGAGTATATGCCACTTGCCGTCTCTGTCGGGCATCCTTTCCGGTATCTTCCTTAACGGGTCGCGGTCGTCGCTCGTATGGACGTGCCTTGTCTTGACCCCCATGCTTTTCAGCGATTCTTTGATGAAATATCCTCTGAGGATATCGTTAATATTGCCTATGTGTTTGCCGCCGGAGGGTGAAGCCGCGCACTTTACTACGACTTCTCCTTCTTTGCCGTATCTCTCGATAACTTCATCAGCTAGCGTATCAGCCCAAAATACTCTGTAAGTCATGCTCTCGTCCGCAAAAATCTACATTCTCATAATATAAGTTACTTTCTGCTTCGATAAGACCCCGGGGTTCTAAAGGCTCTACGGATCCGTAGAGCCTCATATATTTTAGGATATATTTTGGGGCATCAGACCGGCGCAGGCATGAGCCTTACCGATTCTACGAACTCTTTAGCCCTTGTCCGGTAATCCCCGCATGATATTTCCGCATGGTAGAATTTTCCGGCTCCTATGAACTCCATTCCTTTTTGCTCAAGCTTATCCTTTACCTCGTTTATCACGTCTTCGAAGCCGCATTTTCCTGCCGTGGTGATCACGGCGAACTTTTTACCTTTGCAGTTCTTAAGCTGGGCGATATACTCGTTTACCGCCGGGGGCGCAAGCCAGGCCCATACGGGCGTTGCCAGTATCAGGCAGTCATATTTGCTCATGTCGGTTGTGCATGGCTTTATGTCGGCCCTCTCCTCGAGCCATTCGCTCATGCATTTCATGTCCCAGTTTGGCTGCTCTACTGTCATTATTCTGGTTATGTCGGCTCCCATCTGATTTTTGACCTCCTCCGAGATCTTCCACGTGTTACCGGTAAAAGAATAACAGGCTATCAGTGTTTTAATAAAATCACCCCTCATTAGTCGAATTAAAATATATTTATTATTATATAATTAATTTACAATTTTTAAGCAGTTTTTCATATAAAAAATACAAAATTCTATGTCTGATTAATCACTAATAGTAATGGGTCATATAATGAAACTACCATGGTATTATGTCATCGCTGTGATCATTTTATTTTTAGCCGCTGTGGCCGTATTCGATCTTTTTCAGGATGGACCTGGCGAGGGGGATGTATTGTATCAGGTATCCACCATCGATGCCCTGATGCAAAGCGTATACGATGGCATCATACCTAACGAGGAGCTAAAAAAGCACGGTGACATAGGCATCGGGACCTTTAATGGCCTTGACGGAGAAATGGTGGCCGTAGATGGTAACTATTATCAAATAAAGTCGGACGGTGTCGCATATCCTGTCAAGGATGATATGATGATACCCTTCGCAACGGTGACTTTTTTTGAGATAGATAAAACCATCCTTGTTGAGGATGCCGGTAACTTTACAGAATTTACCGGAAAAATGGACGCGGTATTGCCTTCATCGAACTTATTCTATGCGTTCCGCATTGACGGGCAATTCCCGTATATAAAAGCTAGAAGCGTGCCGAAACAGGAAAAGCCCTATCCTCTTCTTGTTGACGCCGTAGCAAATCAGTCCGTGTTTGAGTTCCATAACGTCACCGGGACCATAGTGGGCTTCTATACGCCCCAGTATGGAAAAGGCATCAATGTGCCCGGGTACCATCTCCACTTCATCACGGACGATAGAAAAGCCGGCGGGCATATCCTCGACTTTAGCATAGATGAGGCGGACGTTAAACTTGACATAACTCCAGAATTCTATATGGAATTGCCTACGGACGGGGATTTCATAGGCGTTGATCTGACAAAGGACTTACATAAAGAGCTGGAAAAAGTGGAAAAATAGCCATAAATTCAATTATTCTCTCACAGGCTTATATGGCCGTGTGAGATGTCGAATTTTTCTATATTTTGTTAACATTCGTCTTTAATTTGGTCAATTTATTTAATCAATCTATTATTTTACCTTTTAATGAGGCAGACACATGGCAGATTCGGACGAAGATAGAGTATACCAGCTCAAGGTAAGCGTAAAAGGATACCGCCCGGAAGTATGGAGACGCTTTTTAGTGCAGGAAAACGCGACTCTTAAAGAGCTTAACGATATACTTAAGAATGTAGTGGGATGGGAAGGTAACTACAAGCATATGTTCGTCATCGAAGGCGACCAGTATGGCGACAGGATCGTTGGCCGCCATTTCCGTAATGACAGGGACGTAAGGCTAAAAGACGTTGTCAGAAAAGAGAATGTCAGGTTCGAATACGATTATTTTTCCCCGGACATGTGGCAGCATGAGGTCATGGTCGAGAAAATATTGCCAAAAGAAAAAAACAAACTGTATCCGGTATGTATCGAAGGCTCTTGCAGGACACCTGTGGAACACTATGGAAGAGAAGAATATTCGCTTGACCAGAGCAAGGCGGGAGATACAAAAGAACTTATGGATATGTCCATGTACATGATGGAGGATTCTTTCGACGTGGATGAAGGAAAGCCGTTCTGCATCGATGAGATAAATGAGAGATTAAAAAGGTTAAGGATAGGTAGCACAAAGGTAATGCCATAAATAAGAAAGATACCTCATATAGTTTTTTACAATATTATTCAAGATCTTATGATAGTTATCGGGCATATCGTCCAATTTTCCGCGAAGCGAAGCGAAGCGGTCATGCCGGGGGAGTCCAGCGAAGGAGCCCGAGCGAAGCGAAGGGTCCGGAGCGACTAGAGGGGGTGGAAGCCCCCTCTTCGTACCTGTAAAAATCATGATGACCTTTTGAGAGATCTTATAAAAAGAACATATCAATAAATTAAAGGCCGCTATTTAAATCATTAAAATTTTAAGTCTTTTTACTCTCCGTCGCGTTCCACATGTCGACGTATTTCAGGACCTCGAACATGTTCACGTTAGCGATGACGGCGTTCGGCTTATACCCTTTGATGTTGCTCAACGACTTATCTGAAAGATATATCGTCTTGATGCCGAGCTTTGATGCGCCCATGATGTCCGCTTTCAGGTCATTCCCCACGAATACGGCATTCTCGGGTTTGATATCCAGGTTCTTTAAAGCCTGTAAGAATATCCTGGAATTAGGTTTCTTCGCGCCTACCATGCTTGAAAGCACGATAGTCTCAAAATACGGGTCCAGCCCGAACAGGCGCAGTTCGGGAATGGTAAAAGCTTCCTGCGCGTTAGACACTATGCCCAGCCTGTAGCGTCTTTGCAGCTGGTCCAGCGCGGGCTTTACTGTCGGATAGATGAAGATCTTCTTTCTGGTCGTCGCCCTGAACAGGTGCGAAAGGTCCAGCGCAAGATGCTCGAGCTCGTCGGGAGGCGGAGTAGTGAATTTTAATATGATGCTCTTGAAGACTTCTCTGACGTCAGCGTCGCGATGTATCTCTCGCTCTTCCCGTACGCGCATTTCATACTCTTCCATTATCTCCTTAAAAATATCCTCCTCGACTCTTTCCCTCTCTTCTTTAGTCCCGATTCGCTTCGAGAACTCTTCATGATAGAACCATTTTAGCTGATCAGGTGTAAGATATATAGATTTATACTCCAGCCATTTTGACATCGTCTCGTAAGGCATAATGTTGTTCTCGTCCGTCGATATGTCAATCATTGTGCCGTAAATGTCAAAAAGTATGGTGGTTATCACAGAGGCTCCACCTCTATGCACTTTGTCCCTTCTTCCACGAGATACTTCTTGTATTCCCTGTCCCAGTATCCCAGCATGGCTATCTTGAACAGGCTCTGGGACACATAGAAAGGCAGTATTGACTTAACGAACTCGAGCTCCGCTTCATCCGCCGCGTACGAGCTTAAAAAATGTTCAATGTAAGGCTCTGCCTTGCCGCCGTCGTTTGTCAGGTAGGCGAACTGGTGCTTTAGCTCGGACACCATGGCCCCAAGGTCGATGACCGGGCTATGTTTGCCTTTGCTCCGTTCCATGTCGAAGGCGTATATGATCCCGTTATCTATCTTGAAATTAGACGGGTTGGCATCGCCATGCACGGTGACTCCTCTCTGGTCAAATAGCGGCTTATAGTTGTACCACCTTGTAAGGCCTTTGAAAGTGCGGCGATGGTAGCCTCCCAGCATGTTCTGCTCCTCGAGATAAAGTAAGGATTTCAGGTAAGAGTAGAACATGTCAGCCTGATCTATCTGATAGCTCTGCGGCATGACGGTATGTATCTTTTTAAGGAGGCCGGCCGTAAGCTCTAGCGCCATATATAGCATCGCCGGGTCCCCGTCTTCTTTTATGACATCGAGGATCACGGATTGGACCGTTTTTCCTCCCACATACATAGTTGCCAGCGCGCTGTCAATGTCTGCATTGATCCCGAGCGCCTTGACTACCCTGTATTTTCCGGAGCCGAACCCTTTCTTTTCGTACTCTAACAATTTCTCATACTCTGACCTCATCTCCCTTATCGGGTCATACGTGACATTAGTCCTTCCTTTTGTCCTGTTGAAGAACTTAACGTGAACATAGACATCATCGATATCATAGATGTGGGTATGGTGAGACGACACCTGTTTCTCGTGCAAGACCAGGATCTTCTCAGGCTTGTCCCCTGGAAATAGTTCCGGGTTCCCCCTTATCATCTCCCTTATCCAGAGGACCTCTCTGTCATCCTTGCATACCTCTTGAGTTTCAAGCATAGGATCCTCCTACAATCGTTCCCTTCTATCCGACTCCACTTCAAGAGAATATGGTATGGAATCGGCATATACCTCTATGCCGCCTTTCCCGATGCCCATGGGCACTATGTTCATATTGAAGTCCTGCCGGCGCATCTTCGTGACCCAGAAGCATCTTTCTACGTTGTTGCCAAGCCTCGACATGAAAAGAAAAATGTTGCCGTCGCTAAGGTACATCTCTTCGGTTAGCGGCAGGTGCGGGAATATTTCCATGACCTCGGACAGAAGGAGCGTTGTTATGCTTTTCCGCTTCAGTATGCGAATAAATTTTAGCAGGTACCTTCTTCTATCGATATCTTCCGGAAAATAATACTTAAAGAGGTTAATAGAGTCGAGGACCAGTCTTTTTGCCGTAGTGTTCTGTATCATCTCCAGTATTCCCTCGAGAGATCCCGGAAGGTCCGTCTTCATAAAATAATCGTTAGAGATGACGGTGATAGCACCCTTTTCCACGAGCGAGTCCCACTCCCCCCATCCTATGGATCGTGCATACTCCGACAGGGACGTGTTACTCTCCTCTACCGATATGATGAGCCCGTCCTCGCCATAGTCCTTAGCGCCGTAATAAATGAACTGCATACCGAATATCGATTTTCCGGACCCGGGCGGCCCTGATATGGTGACGGCAGAAGAGGGATATATGCCGCCCTTTAAGACACTGTCTACTCCCGGTATGCCAGTCTTAACATATGAAACATCATTAGCCATGCAACAAATTATATATTATACAATTAATTTATATAATATTGTTGCTTATATAGCTGAATCGATCCATATTATGTCCATCGATTCAAGGTCGATAATCGCTGCCTGGCCGTCATGGGCATATCCCGGATTTATCACCCATGCTCCGTCTTTTACCTTTCCTCTTCCGCTGTGTATATGGCCGCAAATGATGATATCGACCCTGTCAAGAGCTTTCCTCAGGGCAGGGCTGCCTTTGTTCCCCGCGGGCGTCATATCCGTCGTATCATAAGGGGGAGCATGCGACACCAGGACGGTCCTCGGCATCTGAGGCATGTTCAGTACGTCCTTTAGCCTGTTTTCGATCTCTTCTTCCGTCATTTCACATGGAGTATTGTTGCCGGTGATATTGGAGCTTCCAAGGCCAAGGAACAGGGTATTCCCTATGACAGTCGGCCTTTCCTCAAGGTCTATGGCGTGTTTTCTGATCTCTTCCCTGACCTCCGGGGGGTCCCAGTTGCCCGGTACAAAGAGCACGCGCTTACAAAAAGTCTTCAGGATGCTCAAAGTTCGCACTGCGTTCACCGGAGGGCCTCCATGGGTAAGGTCCCCGGCCACGACTATGACGTCTACCGGGTCACAGACCTTCAAGATCCCGTCGAGCCTGAAAAATTTACCATGTAAGTCGGCGATGGCAAGTATTTTCATAATTAAAAAATCAGCATGTGCTTTAATAAAGATTGCTATGCTTTTAAGACGACTGACAAATCTTACTTTTCACCACTAAGAACACCAAGGTACACTATATTGTTAACCACGAAGCGCACGAAGGCGAGTAAGGTACACTATGTTGTTAACCACGAAGCGCACGAAGGCGAGTAAGGTACACAAATTTTTTTTATATAGTATATGCTAATCTTCTTAAAAAGGTCCTTTGTGTTCCTTGTTTGCCTTTGTGCGCTTTGTGGTTAACAGTTTAGTGTTCCTTGTTTGCCTTTGTGCGCTTTGTGGTTGGAAGCCGTGTCCTTGTTTGCCTTTGTGGTAGACATAGTGTGTAATGAACATCTTTATTCTAAAGCACTTAAGGTATAGGCATTTTATTTGTTAGCATGTTTACATACGGTCAGGCCTTAAAAGTTTCTTTATAGCCTTTCTTCCATTGAATACGGAACATTTTTAAACCGTGCCATCGTAAACAATAACGTGGTAAATATGGCCGACGAGCCCGAGATAATGAGGTGGGAGCTACAGAAAGAGTCCCGCTGTTATAACTGTCATAAGGATGCGATACAGATCATCCAGATACTGCCGACGGAGACCACGGTCACCTGCTCGAACTGCGGAGCGCGCCGGTATTATACGATACACGGTATCTACGCTTCGGATAAGAAGACGAGCTTCGAGGATACCAGGTTCAAGCGCAAGTATGACCGCTGGGAATTCATAAGGACGGCAAGATGCTCGAATTGCGGCAACAAGACGGACCATGAGATCGTCATAGACGAGTACAGGACGGGAATAGTCTGCCCTTCCTGCTTCTATACCCACGTGTACAATATAAGCATGTATGATAAGCCAAAAATAGAATAGGCGGTGACAAAGGTGGAAGATGGGCCGGAGACCTGGATGGTCGTGATCCATCCCGAGACAGGCGTGAAGGTTACAGGGATAATCTCCCTGGCATACAGGCTTCATTTTCCCGTCCGGATGAAAGAGACATGTTTCGGCCTTCTTGTCGAAAGCGACAGGGACACCGTAAGGGGCTTTTTGAACGTGCTGCGGGAACGCTATCCTTCCGGGATATTCCTGAAGCGAAGGGGCTACTCGATCAGCGATACCCGCGTATGCGGAAAGACTTTCGCCCCGGATCTTACTTTTACGGGCTTAAAGCCCGGATATGGCAACGGCCCATGGTTTAAGAGGGCCATAGGTCAGTTCGTGAACCTCAGCTCTTCATGATGGGGGGCTGAATCAAGGGTAATTGCCCGATAATAAACTCATTTTTTCGGACTTTCAGAATTGTATCAGTAAAGACTTAATAAAAGTAAAGAGTATACGTTCTCGCTTAAACATAAAGAGTGATCCGGATTGAATATAAAGCTCAATGACCTCGCAGGGCCCGCAGGTATGGCTCTTTTAATACTCATCGTACAGATCCTCGCGCTTCTTTTAGTGACTCCTCTTGACCAGTATGATATGAGAGCGTTCGATAACCCTGAAAGCATATGGAACCCGATCTTTTACATATTACTGATACTCGTGTTCACAGGCGTACTGCTCCTGATCATCAAGTATCAGGTCAAATGGCTGATACAGGGGTTCATCGCATTCGCGGTCTTCTCGACTCTCGTCTATGTGCTGTTCGGCCTGTCGGTGCTGGCAATGCCGGACATATTGCCGGAGTATGCCCTGCTTGGCTCGCTGGGCGGCTCTTTGTTGTTTACGGTATTGATGTTCTTCTATCCCGAATGGTTCATAATAGACATAGTGGGCATCCTGATCGCTGCAGGCGCAAGTGCAATATTCGGCATATCTCTGGCAGTCATACCCACGATACTATTGCTCGTGATACTGGCGGTATATGACTTTATATCGGTCTACAAGACGAAACATATGATCACGCTTGCCGAAGGCGTCATGGACCTGAAGCTGCCCATATTGTTCGTCCTGCCGAGAAAGCTTAACTATTCTTTTGCCAGAAGCCGCCGTAAGAGCATTGAGCAGGGCTCCGAGAGAGAAGCATACTTCATGGGACTGGGAGATGCGGTCATACCTTCCATACTAGCAGTCTCTGCAAATGCCTTCATCAGCGCCCCGGGGATCGGTTTCATTAACTTTCCCGCGCTGGGGACTATCGCAGGGACCCTGATAAGCTATATCGGCCTGATGTATCTTGTCTTAAAGGGCAAGCCACAGGCAGGGCTTCCATTCTTATGCACAGGGGCTATCGTAGGCTTCCTCATAGGATGCGCCGTAGCAGGCGTAAATCCCTTCTTTTAATTTTATTCTTTGATCACATTTTCAATGCTGTACATGAGCATAATGCATTTTCATCTCAAAGACTCAACTTTTCTTTTTTATACATGGCGACAAACAAGATAGCGCAAGTTAACCACAAAGTGCACAAAGGCACACTAGTTTCCACCACGAAATCTTTGATGAGCGGGGTCTTGCTCAGGTTTTAAGAATGAAAAATGTGTCTTACTAAATGGTCTTTGAGATGGAGTTTTTATGGTTGTGCCGGTCGGATGGCAGGTAGACACGTAACCTCACAAAAACACGGAAACACAAAAATTTTTTATATGATTTTTAAGGGCACGAAAACCCTAAGAATTTACTCACCAAACCACAAATGGCTCTAGTATCACCGTCAACGCACAAACAGCCCTAACGCCCGGCTCAACGCACCAACCTGCTCTAAGTCACCAACGCTAAAACAAGACCCCGAACATTCCCCAAACCACAAAAGTTCAATATCCCGGTTTGTGTTCGCCTGACTTATAGCAGGGATATTAGTCGTGCAAGCGTCAACCGTGCAGTTAAAATTTAGTGTTTTTGGAGAATGTTCGGGGTCTTGTTTTAGCGTTAGTGACTTAGAGCAGGTTGGTGCGTTGAGCCGTGCATTAGAGACTTTAGTGCATTGACGGTGATACTGGAGCCCTTTGTGGTTTGGTGAGTGAATCTTTGAGTTTTCGTGACCTTAAATTCTAAAAAATTTTTGTGTTTCCGTGTTTTTGTGAGGTTATGTGTCTGCCTGCCATCCGACAGGCATAACTGCAGAACATCGATCCCGTAATAGATGTTACATGCAAGTCTTTACAGAGACCATCAAAAAGTCTTTCATGGGAGCGCTCAACGGGTTCGAGGGTACACCATTTTCCACCACGAAGCGCTCGAAGGCGAGTAAGGTCCACAAAATATTTTTTATGTATATGATAATAGTCTAAAAATGTCCTTTGTGAACCCTCGAGCCCCTGGAGCCCTTTGCGGTGAAAGCTAGTGGTCCTTGGTTGCCTTTGTGGTTAGCCTGACCAATGATAAACCAATATATTATTTATAAAGAACTTACAGGGCAAAGCATTGAGCAGAGTATCCGTTTTTATCATACCTCGACAGACGATGATATCCTTTCTATGGACCTCTCCACAAAATCATCGTTCTCGATCACGATCTCGATAGCCTGATTGGGACACACTGTGGAGCATCTGCCGCATCCTCTGCACTGGTCGCTTATGACCGCCCTTCCGTCAACTATGCTGACGGCATCGACGAAACATGTCCCGTGCGTACATTTTCCGCATCCTGTGCACCTATCGGTGACGCTCACGCTGACACAGGGCATCTTCGTGACCTTTGAGCTGATATGCGAGGACAGGTCCGGCAGAATTTTCCAGAGGCAGCAGCAAGGGCAGCAATTACAAATGGTCAGAAGCTTATTGTCCGGCCCTACGTTAAGCCATAGCGCGTCAAGCTTGTTCCTGCCGATCAAATGCACGAGCCCCGCTTCCCCGCAGCGCCTGACATGCTCAAGCGCCTCTTCTTTAGTAACTCTCCTGCCAAGGAGCGGATCTATCTTCAATGTAGCCTCCCCCAGGAATATGCAGCCAAGTTCTACAGGATAATCCTTACAATTAGCAGAATCGCGGCATATGCACCTGTTCATTATCCAGTGGTATTCGGACATCTCTATGAAATGTTCCACTATGCGGGAAGGAAGCACAGTGTCCTGCGGCTGCTCTATCTTTTTATTCACCTCGATGACTTTGTCCATCGGGATGTAAATGATGTCATCGTTCTCGAAACATATCCTATCGACGGCCGCGCCCAAAACAGGCAATGTTGTCAGCCTTGCAAAAATAAACCTGAAAGGAAAGGCTTTTTTGATGACTTTCATGAAATACGAAGGCAAGGCCATAACTATCAACCGATATCAGGATTGATTATATCTGTCACGGCCATTATAAAAGTATGCCTGTCAGGCCTCTGCTTACGGACGATATTAAAAGATGAGCAAGAAACCCATAAGGCTCCTGCCCTTATTCGCTTTTTATTTCTTTTTTCTTGACGGGGGTAAAATATACACTTCCCCTGCGGGCGGGGCTTCCTCTACCTGGGCTTTACTCTTTACCTTAACGCCCTGTATCATCTCTACAAGCCTGCTTTTCACTTCTTTAACGCCCTCTCCGTTAAGCGTTGACATTTTCATGTCCGCGCTGACCTTTTCATCTACGGGCTTTACGTCGATCTTATTGGCGACTATCAGGACGGGCATCTTTACAAAGTTCTTGACCTCTTCGAGAAGCCTGTACTGTTCCTCTATTGTATAGCCGCAATTCTCGCTCGGGTCGACTATGAAAAGCAGCACGTCGCCGATGTGCCTTAACGCTGATATCGCCTGCTTCTCGATGTCGTTCCTTTCTTCCAGCGGCCTGTCGAGAAGTCCTGGCGTGTCGATGACCTGATACCTGATCTTCCTGGAAGTGAAATGGCCTATAGTCACGTTCTTGGTCGTGAACGGGTACTGGGCTATCTGAGGCCTTGCGCCTGTGACCGATGCGACGAAGCTTGACTTTCCTACGTTGGGGTATCCTGCGACGACAATGGTCGGCTCGTCTTTTACGTCCGGCAGCTTACGCAGTATGTTTCTCGCGTCGTTGAGGAAGCGAAGGTCTTTGTCGACGTCATATACGACCGATGCCATCCTGCCGAACGCCTGTTTCCTTATCTTGACAGGATCTTCCTCCCTTCTCATTATGCCGACGTATTTTCTAGATAGTTCCTTACTCTTCGCTGAGGCCCACTCTAAGGATCCGAGTGACATCTTTAGCTTTTCTATGCCCACAAGGATATCGGTAAGCTCCTTGTAAAAATCGTTCATCCTGTCAAGGCTGGGCCAGTCCTTTACCGCGTTATGAAGATTATCGGTAAGGATGTTCCCTGCCGTTAACACCATCGATTCTTCAAGCTCCCGCTTATCTGTATGGCCTGTTGCTACTATCTTTCCCTTTCCTGCTCTCGTCGCCCTTGAAAACGCCTTGTCTATCAGTTCATCAGCCGTCAGGATGGTGCCCATTCTTTCGAATATCATATTATCTCGCCTTCCTACAATCTCGTCTCACTGCCATAAATAAATGTGAAGATAATTGTCATCCTTAAAACATGACTTGTACTATAAATATTTGACAGTATCCTGAGCCAGTTCCGGTGATCATGCATTATCCGGCACGATTTCGCGACAGTTTCCGCGTCCTGTCTCTCAGGCAATATCACTATAAGGGTTAAACTAATTATATATAAATATAAATAATATATTGACCATGTCGGGACGTATAATATCGGGTATATTCAGGACATTGACGATCATTGTTTTATTATTCGGGGTCCTGGCTGTCTCCGGATGCATTGACCTGTTCGGATCGGAGGAGACACTGGTGGAATCATCCTGGTACGGCAAAGTTGTTGATGAGCAGGGATATGGATATCCTGACGTCACCGTCACCCTTCATATCATGAACAGTAATGGAGAGGTATATTCAAGGGAAACCGTTTCATCGAGCGCGGAACCTGTGCGCGGCATGTTCGTTTTTGATAGGATCGAGCTAAGGGACGGGTCATATTACGGGTTCGCCACCTGCAATGTCACGATAAATAATACCACGGTGAGCGTTCGCGGCGATAACCAACAGCTTATCGACGAATCAAGCAAGACCGTGACCACCATGGCCGTAGGCGGGAAAAACCTTACAGTGATCAAATACGGCAACTCTGTAAATGAAATATTGACGATACCGGCACAAGTCCCGGGTACTTAGTGGTGTGTCACACTAATTCATAGATATTTTATATCTTATCTTTCACCACAAAGGGACACAAAGAGGCAATATTTTCGCCTTCGTGCGCTCCGTGGTGAAAAACAGTACCCCTTGTTGCCTTTTGGGCACTAGATAAAAGATGAACTGACATACACATTAAAAAAATTATGGGATAGAACCCTTAGCGCGACGCGTCATAAATTCGCAGTTTTATTATACCCTGTCATTCACCGCTATGGCGACCTTTCCAGTAGTAACACGAACCTGCTGCCTCTGGTATGATCGTCGTCAACCTTGTTCTCGACCCATATCTTACCACCGTATCTTTCCACCAGCGACCTGACGATATACAATCCGAGGCCCGCGCCGTCCACTGCGAGGTTGACGCGCTCCTTTCTTAAAAATATCCTTCCTTTGTCAGAGTCCTGGATGCCTATGCCGTTATCCTCGATCACGATCCGGTGATACTCCGTATGCCCTTCCTTTACTATGTTCTCGTCGACCTGTATGGTGATAACAGGCTCATTCCCCGAGTATTTGATAGCGTTCCCTATGATATTCAGGAACACGTCCTTCAGGAAATGGTCGGCATATACAAAGGCCCCATCGACTTTGTTATATTCGATATGTACGTTCTTGGTATTATTCCCGGAGTGAAGGGCAACGACTTCGTCAAGTACCTGCCCCATGTCCACTTTTTCACGGGACATGGTCCATGCCTTCATCTCTTTGAACCTTGTGATATTCTTGATGATACTTGCGCTGTTGTTGAAAGCCAGTGTGGCCTTATCGATGATATCGGCATCTTCTTCGTTAAGGTTCTCACTCATCTTCAGCAACTCAAGGTAGCCTATACCGACCTGGTTGAGATTATTGATATCGTGGCTCATAAGGTCGACATATAGCTCGGCTTCATTCTTGGCCTCCAGGAGCTCTTTTTCGAGCTTCTTGCGCTCCGAGATGTCTCTGGAGATCGCCAGCATTCCCATGAACTCTCCCGCGGCGTCATACAGGGGAGAGGCCGTATAGGAGATCTTTATACGTTTGCCGCCTTTTCCCATCATCTCCATATCAAGGTCCCTGAACACCTTTCCTTCCTTTACGGAGCTTAATAGCATGAATCCCTTACTGTCATCTCCTCTAAGACATGGGAACACCTTCCCTATGGCCTCTTCGCGCGTTATGCCGAAAAGGCTCTCCGATGCCCTGTTCCACAGGACCACTCGCCCTGACGGATCATATGTGGTTATCGCGTCCGCGGAGTTCTCGATCATGTTCTTCATGAAGTCCCTGGTCTCGACTATCTCTTTGTACAGCAGCGAATTATCCACCGCTATGCCTATGTGGCCCCCTATGACCTTGAGAAGGCGCAGTTCCTCAACGCTCCATTCTTTTCTATGGCAGCAGCCGAACGCTATCATTCCCATGATCCTGTCCTTTGAAATGAGCGGCATGTACGCGGCTGACTTGATCTTTAACCGCTCTCCGTTCACTGTCGCATACATTTCCTTTTTAATGTCTTCGATGAATACCGGCTCTGACCTGACCAGCATGGTTATCACGGTATCGTTGCTCATATCTATGGAGGACATCTGACTGGCATCGTCATCTGATATGCCCCTGTATGCCTTAAGGACGAACTTTCCGCTGGCATCGTCTAACAGGAGCACGGTCCCGCTATCGGCTCCCATGAGGCTGATTATCTTTTCAAGAGAGTCGGAAAGAATATGATCGAACTGCAACGTGCGCCCTATCGCCATCGATATGTCGCATAGCAGGGCCAGTTCCTTGTTCATGCTGATAAGGGACTTTTCAGTGGATTTACGCTCCGTTATGTCCCTGATGACGCTTATCGTGCCCATGACGCTGCCGTCGTAGTCCCTGATCGGGGACATGGATTCGGATAGGTACCTGTGGATCCCCGACTTCGTCCTCGACACAATGTCGATATCGAGGAACGTCTCACCGTCCCTCACGCGCTCAAGGAAACTTTTCACTGACTGGGATTGTATGTACAGGTCCCCGAGGTCATCCGCCGAGGATCCCACGACCTCATCGAACTTATGGCCAAAGATACGCTCTGCGGCACGGTTCCAGGATGTTATCCTGAGATCAAGGTCTCTCGTTATGACTGCGTCGGCAGTGCTGTCAAGGATGCTCCTCAGCAGGTCTTCAGCACGCCTCAATTCCCTGTCCTTGTCCTGGACCCTTCTCTCGCAGTTCTGGCTGCATTCGATGAGAGCTTTTTCCATGTTCGCCCTGGACACTATGCTATCGATATAAAGGTCGAAGTTCCGTCGTTTATCTTCGATACCTTTCATCAGCTTCTCGGGTTCCACATGATCGATGTTCTTATAAAATGAAGCCTTGACCATAAGGTGATCGTGGGATTTTACTATGTCGACCAGGAAATCTTCGGAAAATTTTGACTTATCGTAGAAACAGATGATGATAAAACCTTTTTCAGCCCCCATAGAGCTCATGGCTGATTCGAGTTTAATGACAGTGCTTTTGCCCGGCCCCATGATCATAGAGGGGTCTGCAAAATAGAATATGAATGTTTTTTCGAAAGACGAGCATGGGTTATCATCTATGAACGATGATAATTGATCGCTGAGCGCCGCAGGTCCCATATCCGAATTACGGGGATACATGCACGGGAAAAACGACATCCTGCCGCTTTCCTTAAGCGAATCCGCATCGATGCCCTTGGCTTTAAGCGCGTTCACGATGCGTATCTTTGTATAGACGTTCGTGAAAAATATGTACCTGTAGTCATTTTGCCTTTTTGCGATGATATGGGCCAGTATCGACATCTGACAGTTCTCATCGTCAAATACGCTTATAACGTGGCTTCCGGGCCGGAGGCTGTCGAAGTTATTCGCTCCTTTATGGCTATAATCACAGGAATCGCTCATGTTAGCTCCGATACTATCGGTATTAATAGTAAGCAATTTATATGCTTTGATACCGACCGATAAAGATACATTTATTCTGCCATGAATGGTCAAATATTTTGCTATTGACCAAATTATTAAGGTAATTAATAAATAAGGCCTTATTTTAGTGTTTAGAAAGGGTTATATTTTTCATATGCTTTATACATAAAAACTACCATGGTATATTCCATATGGAGGCTTTTCGTTGGTTGAAGAAAAAGAAATTAACATGGGCGGTGGCTGGAAAATGGTCATCCGCAGCGACGTCGACAAATACGAGAAGGAGTTTATCGAGATCGCAAAGGTAAGGAACGAAAGAAAGATCGGCCGCTTCAAGCTTAACCCGAGATATTGCCGCGAGCTCGGCGAAATGCTTATCCATATCGCAGAAGAGATGGAAAGCGAGGGGATAAGCGGCGGCGATGACGAAGAATCCGAGGAATGAACTTCACGTAACCGGAGCAAGAATGGATATTCGAAATGGATAGATCCGGCTACCTAAAAACGAATGGAATTTTTATGGATTAAATCATGTTTGCCGGAACGGCTCATGAGATCGCTTTATTTTTCAGTGAAGGGTCATGAATATTTATCGTCGAAACCTTCCGGCATTTAAAAATGATCGTAAAAATGGCAAATGTACGGATTATGCGGATGCCTTTCTGTATACCCCCTTCTTTCCGGCGTGTTCTACCTTTTCGACAAGCTTCTTTTCCACCATGCGATCGCGAATTAACGGGAAGTAGAATAACCTGAACGTCGGGTATGGTACACCCACTCTGGAACGGTCATAATCTTCCTTGAACGATCCGACCGTGGTCTCTTCTCCGGTATCGAACTTTTCCCTGACAAGATCGAACGCGTTTATCAGAGCGTCAGGCCTTATCTTCTTATATTTATCGTGGGAAATATACCAGTTCAGGTCGTTCCTTGCATTATATTCCTCTTTTTTCGATATTTCCCTTAAAGGCTTTGCGCGTGCTTTAGCCGCTTTCTTCTTTGGCCTGCCTCTGGGCCTCTTCACTTCGGCCTCTTTGACCTCCTCCTCGGGCTTTTTCGGCACTACGCTTGATTCCAGGCTTTCCACACGGCTTTGAAGGGATTTTATCCTGTTCATTATATTATCGAGTGTGGTCTTGAATCTTTCAACTGACACCTCTTTTCCAGGACGTCCGGCCTCCAATTCCATAATGCTTCTCAGGACGTTGTTCAGATGTGTGGAAAACTTTTCTTTCCCTTTCGACTT
The DNA here is from genome assembly GCF_021023085.1 of Methanooceanicella nereidis. Classification (NCBI taxonomy): domain Archaea; kingdom Methanobacteriati; phylum Methanobacteriota; class Methanomicrobia; order Methanocellales; family Methanocellaceae; genus Methanooceanicella; species Methanooceanicella nereidis. The sequence continues at coordinate 85,925 of NZ_PGCK01000008.1, forward strand.
CAGCAGCCAGTCTGCAACGTCGCTGTCGATCGTGCCTCCTATTCGGACCTTTTTTTGTATCTTGACCTTATTGCTCATAAATATCATAATATAATTAAATTTTTTTATTATAAAAATATTAACATTGGGATTGACGTTTTGCGAATTGATTTTTCCATATTTATCACGGTTAATATAAAGAAAATATGACTATTGTGCGAAATTAAATAAATATTTCTATAGTTAATTTAACGATAGAAATACAATGCAGTATAAATCGGGCATCGATTCTTTAAAATATCGAAATATGATTCTTTGTAGAATTAAAAAAATGTGTATTGCCTGAGAAAAATAATCTTTAAGTAACATATGATAAATATACCCTGGCCATAGACGCTCTGGTAAATCCCGGCTTAACATGCTGACACTTTGTTTCTTCGCGGTCTATCTCATAAATCCTTAAGTTCTCCGGCAAGTATATCTCATCACTGCAAAAAATATTTATAATCATTACCACTTTTCTCTACAAGTGGTATTATCCAGTCCATTTAAATGGAACGGAGAGTAATTTAATGGTCAAGATCCCGGAACCCATCAAAGGATTTTTTACTAAACACCCGGGCCTGTACGATTTTTTAAAAGACCTGGCATTTTCGCTGGCAGTCGTGGCGGTCATAGGGGCAGTGTTGTATATTTATGCGGGCATATGGCCTCCGATGGTAAGCGTCGATGGCATCAGCATGCTCCCTAACATGGATAACGGCGATCTGGTCTTTATCCAGGGACTGAATCGCGGGGGAGTCATGACATACGAAGAATCCTTATCGACCGGGTACAAGGCATATGGCGATTACGGCGACGTGATAGTGTATAAGCCGTACGGGGATCCTTCGATGCCGCTTGTCATTCATAGGGCAATAAAATGGGTAAACGAGTCAGAGACGTATCATCCGGGCCTGCCGCCGGCGCAAGGATCAGGCTATATTACGAGAGGAGATAACAACAACGGCGTATATGACCAGGCGACAAATATCTGCTACGGAGAACCGGTGAGGGAAGAATGGATACTTGGCATCGCCCGGTTCAAGATCCCGTATCTCGGATACCTGAGGTCCATGATATCATTGTAATGGCGATCTGATCTGTTGTACGCGGATGTGATGCACTTTCATCTCAAAGGCTCAAATGACTTCTTGAAGGCTCAACGCCTTTTTTTAGAGGAACTTTGAGATCTTAGGGAACGTTAAGCCTTTGAGATAAAGATCATGACAATGTACCATTCACATCATAGAACAATGAATTATCGTGACATACCGCTATAGATCATTTTTATCATACGAAAAGATCAATTGATCAGGAAGGGTATTTCGACTATACCCATCCTTTTTGTACCCAGTGCAGATAGTCGTGCGCCCATTTTTCCTTATTGACGCGTATGGTCGGGCCGAAATTTTCTCTGAAGATCCTGTGTATGACCTCCTGCTCAGGGTATACCCTTTTCTCGCTAAAGGCGCTCACGAGATCCTTACCCATCATAAAAGCTTTTTCCATGGCAGCATTGATCGATGGCGGATCGCGTCCCACTGCTGCTCCTACGCCTCCGATCACGGTCGCCCCGCATCCTATAAGAAAATCATTCATATACCTGATGACCATCTCTTCCCCGCCTCCACCGGTGGTGGATATTGTGAGGCCATATTTACCGTCGAGCAGCTGGCAATGCTTTGCGTCGCTCATCCTGTCCATGAGCGTTTTCATCTGTGCGGTCACGCTGTCAATATAGTTAGGGCTGCCGAATATGATCCCGTCCGAATCCAGGATCTTATCCATGACGTATGAGAAATCATCTTCCTGAGAGCATTCTCCTTTGCTGTAGCACGATCCGCATCCTTTACAATAATTGATCCTGAACTTAGTGATATCGACTATCTCTACCTCTGCACCGGCCTGGTACGCGCCTTCTATGGCGGCCTCGAGCAGGCGGAGCGTTGAGCTGTTCTTTCCCCTTGGGCTCGCTATGATGCCAATGACTTTCATGATCTATGAGGTTTCTTTTTCATGGCATAGATTTTATGGTAATGAAAATATTTTTTCATCGTAGGCGTAAAAAACGATTGATACAGGCAAAAAAATCAGGCTCCTGCATGTTTTCAAAATGGGGATACGTTGAACAGGTACATTCCTGCGAAAGATATCGGGCTAAAGATAATTCCAAAAACGAAGAAAGTTAAAAAATTATGAAAATTGGGAGGTTAAATGATCCTTATTTTATGTTTGAATGCTCTTATTTATGAAATAAGAGCATATTTTCTTCCCTGTTTTACATCGTCACTGCCATAGGCTCGGCATTATGCAATTCAACCTGCAACACCATGGACTTATATGCGCAAATACCATCTGCAAGTCCGCCCCTCTCGGATAACATATGAACTTCATCAATGACGTCATCTTCATTTTTAGCGTTTGAGAAATGAAGCGTTGTCTCGCCATTACTCTGTATGAGGACGAATTTTCCATTCATTATAGTAACAAGCCCGTATGCCTGCATAGGTGTCGGTGCGACTTCTTCAAGTACCTCATTACTCTTTGTGCAGAGGTATACTCCTCTCGTGTTTAGTCTGTCTGAAAAGCTGACGATCTTGATGCACTCCAGGTCTATAGCATCGTCGCCGAGCTGTTTTCTGATTTCCCACGGTATCCTGTAAGTCAGGATCTTTTTAGCGTCAGTGGTGGATTCTAGCATAAAAGCCCTCTCCTTCTTTGATTTTTGTCAAAGATTGATTACTGAAGATAAGTGGTTGCTCAGACGTATTAAACTACTCTGGGATGTTCACGAAAAAATCCGTCAATTGCTATGTATTATTTACCTCGTCGGGGAATCTTCCGAACATTTACATAAGATGTCAGTTAAGTTAGTCGATTTGGTAAAAATGGGCTCGCAGTCATCGTATTTTTATAATAATAAAGATATATTATAAATCGGGATATTATTGCTCATCTAATTGTGACTTATGTATTTTTATAAAAAAGAAATTTTCGAAAATCGGTAAAAGGATAAATACAGGTTATATTTTAAAAGTGTTGAGGAATTGCCTTTTCAGGGCCGGCAGACAATTGTGATAGTGTTTTATTTTCCGAAATGTATTACAACATTGAGGAAATTAATTTTATTATATGTTGATTGACTTTTTTCCATGCTTAAGATACGGGATCCGGTGAAAATAATGGATATAGAGCTGATGCCTGAAAACATTAGAGAACTTTTAAAATATAGAAAATTATTCGAAGTCGTAAAACTTTCCGTCGAAACAGGCCTGTACTCCCATATGGATACGCCTAAGACAGTGAGCGATCTATCGGAAGCGACAGGCATCGAGCCTGGATTTTTGGAGCGCCTCCTGAAAGCCCTGGGCAAATTCGGATACGTCCAAATACTCAAGGATGGCGATAAGATCGCTTATGTAAATACCCCTGTTTCGGACCAGTACCTGAACAGCGATAGCCTCACATATATCGGTACAAAGGTATTCGAGGATATTGAGACAGGGACGCTGCTACAAAATTATATCAGGGAAGGCCCGGCGACTGTTACTATCACCAATGATTTCTGGTCTCCGGAACTTTTAGAATGGATCGCGTCGATGTCTTTAACTGGCGGGGTACAGTCTACCGTCAGCGTAGTCGACCTGTCAGGCCGCAAAAAGATGCTGGACATAGGCGGAGGCCACGGCCTATACAGCATATTTTTTACGAAAAAATACCCGGGATTGAGGTCGTATGTACTGGACCTGCCACAGGTGGCCGAACTGACAAAAAACTACATAGCAAAATTTAACGCCGAGGGGCAGGTGGAAGCGATACCGGGTGATTATCACGATCTTAAAACGGCAGAAAAATATGACGTCGTGCTAGTATCTAATGTGACGTCGTCCCTGGAAGATTTCAAGTATCTGATGTCATTATCGTATGAACTTCTTGAAAAGGGCGGCCTTATAGTCCTCAGGAACTATGTTTCTGACCTGGCTGATGACTGGTCATCGCTCGTCGCTCTCGAAAGATTTTCAAGGCGAGGCAAGGACAGCTTTTCATCCGTGCAAATAATGGATGCGCTAAAGGGGGCAGGATTCGCTACTATAAAAAAACTATACTCAGCAGAGGGTATTCTGATATTACAGGCTGAAAAACCATGATGGGGCCTTGCCAAGAAAACGTGCGAACATTAATTGCATTGTTGCGGATGAGATATGAAAAGCGCCCCGACTGGGACTTGAACCCAGGTCTAGAGCTCCGCAGGCTCCAAGGATATCCACTACCCTATCGGGGCTTCCGATGTACAATGAAAATACGTTTTTAACGTACAGCCCTCATAGTATACCTTTCATTACATAAACTTATCGGACATGAAGAGCAAATTATTGCCAAAACAAATAATGTTTTTTTTCGTGTCCAATAAGAAGAAGAAATATATTATGTTTTAAATGGTTTATAAAACAAATTTCGCATTTATTAAAGAATATGTTACCAAATTAAAGCCATAAAAAGTAATATAAGTTAATATAAAGCTTTAAAATTTCATCAGAGGCAAGTATTTTTTTATACTCACTTACCTTTCTGCTTCTTGTAGCACGGCGCCAGGGGTAATAGCGCATGGTGACAAACATCCTCCTCAGAGGGCGGCGGGCAGCAAGATACTTTCACATAAAGCCCGCTCTAATAATTAAATTGCTGCCGCCGCGGTCACCTTCCGATCAGCCTCATAACGCCTTCTATGATGATAATATGAATTTAAAATTCGAAAGGTGAGATGAATGATAAAGAAAACTGGAATAAGGTTCGCGATGGCCATTCTTTTCGTGGCCGCCGCCGCGACCGCGATGTTCGCCGCTACGGCATGTGCCGCCGAAAACCCGTACGAACAGCAGATACTACAGGCAAGATATGATCAGGTAAGCGCCACGGTAAATTTTAATACGGCTGTCATGGGAGATGTAGTGGAACTGGTACCGCAGGCGGCCGGTCTTAACGAGCACATAGACCGGCTCAATTCCGACCTCAGCACTCTTTATACATACGTCGAGGCCTCGGATAAGGGGGGCTTTAACGGCTACTTACAGGACACAGTCCGTCCCGACCTTAATGCGGCAAATGACGCGTTGAAAGATGCCAGGAAGAACTTCAAGGACTGGAACGTCACACGCGATACCATTCAAGAGCTGAGGGACAGGTATGTGGAGCATAAAGCCGAGTTTGAGGCTCAGGTCAATAGTGCGAAACTTCAGCTTGGTAACATAAAGCTAGGCTACTATAATGATGTGATGGCGAAGACCGACGAGCGCATGTCAAAGCTCAACGAAAAGGGCGTAGACACGAACGGAATGATGTGCGTGAAGTCGGGCGCTATATCGAACGTGATCACACCTCTTCAGAATGCGGTAAGCTCGGGTGACGGCAATGCCGTAAAGAATGAGCTCAGGACCAGATGCATGTTCAATGGCGCACAGTACAGCTTCCACTATGCGGCGAAGATCGACCTGGAAGCCTTAAAAGCGATAACATCGGCCATAGCGGATAACGCAACTCAGGCAGGCTACGGGGACGAGATAGCCGAGGTCAACGCTAAGCTTTCTGCAGCAGAAAACACCCTGAACGAGGTAGGTACAAGCCCCTACACTGATGCCCAGAAAGAGCAAATATGGAATAACCTAAAAGATGCATCCGGGCTCATCAGGTCAATAATCCAGGGTATGAACGGTAACTGCCGGCAGGAGTAATTCCCCTACTCCTTTTTTGAGGTATAAGCGATGAAGAAAAAGATAATGGCAGTATTACTGGTTTTCGCAGTATTTTTTACACTGGGCTGTGCAGGGGTAAAAAACAATGATGACGCTCCGGCTTCGACCCCTGCGGCACCAACGGTGACTCCTGAGCCTGAAAATAACGATCCCGTCCCATCAGCGACACCTCAGGCATCCGGCAACCCTGTAGTAGGACCAACAGTAGAACCGGTACAGGAAACAGGCACATATCCGGCTTATTATGATCCATCTCTGGCAGATATAAGCCCGGGTGAGGATGATGAGTTTTTTGACGATATAGGGCTGCCGACGCCCGGCGCAGAATGACGGGGAAGGATTTTCTTCCCCGTTCATTTTTTTTATATTATGAAAATATGTCTACAGGCTCTGAAATCTGGCGCTTTGCGTATTCAACGATCTTATCGTCCCCGCCATATTCTTTGACTGTCTGTTCCACTTTCGCGTACCACTGGTTCGCCTTCTCCAGGTTTCCGAGCCTCCTGTGAATATCGCCAATAAGATAGACGAATATCGCTCTGCTCTCCTTTGAAGGCTCTTTTGCATCAAGGGCTTTCTCAAAATATTCGGCAGCTTTGCCCAGGAAGAATTTTTCCTTTTCCTTCTCGCCTCTTACCCTTTCGCACCAGGCTCCCATATGGTATATGCGGCCTAAAGACTGAGGCGACGCACCGCGCCATTCGGCGCAAAGCGCCGCAAGATAAAAATTACCATGGATATTGATCTTCTTATCCTTGACCTCGGGAGTGATATTCTCGCTTACCAGGTGCCTGAACTCAGTCGAAAAGTCCTGCGGCTGAAAATCGCCGTCGTATCCTGTATAGCCACAGTTCGTGCACGTATGTACAAAGTAACAGATAGGCTGTTTCCCGCTCGCCTCTCTATAAAAATCGGAGTGGAACCTGCCGAATGAGTTGGTGGACGTGATCAATTCTGTCTCGAACATATTTCCGCAAAGGGGGCACGTTAACCTGTAAGACTGTAAGGTGGTCATATCCGCTATATATCTTTTCTAATGGTTAAAAATATATTGACACTATATACGCCATACCCGGCCCATCAAGTGTTTTTTATTAATCGTTAAATATTAACATGAATATTCATTACCAATGGAATACTTTTTATAATATTAAGTAAAAAAGCATAAGATTACGGTGCAAAGCAGTGGATGAGCAGGATTTTAAGATATTGCGGCTATTATGCAGGGACTCAAGGATATCTTATGAAAAAATAGGCAGCGAGCTTGGAATCGCGCCCGAGGTCGCCATCAACCGGATATTCAGGATGCGTGACGTCGGAGTGATAAGCGAATACAGGCTCAACGTAAATCCATTGATGTTTGGCTTCAGGACAGCCATCATAAACGCCGAAGCATACCGCCCTTCATGCAAGCAAAAAGATATACGCGCTTTACGCCGGATGGACCGCGTCTCCACCATGATGGAATGCGCCGGAAGGTATTACTCCGTATCTATTCTCTACGGTGATGAAAAAGACCTCCGGGCGCAGGTAGACGCTGTAAGGGCAAAGATAAGCCCTTCGAAGGTCCTCAGCGTTTTAAGGCCAAGGGAGCCGTCGATCTCTTCTTTGAACCTCACAGGCCAGGACTGGCGCATAATAGAATACTTACTGGATGACCCAAGGGCATCCGAGGATAAGATGTCGAGGGACATGGGCATAAATGTCCGCACCATACAAAGGCGGCTGGAAAGAATGATCACCGGAGGCATAGTCTGCTCTACCGTGGTCGTACAGCCCAGGCTGTTCGAGGGCCTTATCTCGTATCGCTTTAATATTTTATTCAACGGCGCCGGAAAGGACGCTTACGCGGATGTCATCCCAAGCCTTAACAACTACTGGTACTCGCTGAGGCTCGATTCTCCCGAAGGCGTTATCGTCGACCTGTACCGGGAAAGCATCAGCGGCATCGAAGAGGACATCGCCATAGTTAAAGGCATAAGTAGCGTAAAAGATGTGACCTATACAGTTCCCACACGCGTCATCACCAATGACGTTTTAATAAGGCGAAAGGTCATCGAAGCCGTGTTCAATAAAGAGAACGTATAGAATACCTGAGCCTGTTTTACCCTCATAAAAAACGAATAGTGCGGGGTGCTGATCTTTATTTCTATTTTCTGATCACGATCGCAAAAAGATCCGACCTGTTTTCAGGAGGCGAGTGCGGCGTCCCTGTCGTTATTCTTTCCGTATCATATCCAAGTTCTTCGCAGACCGATATGCTGACATCAGGATAGTATTTTATCAGGCTATTAGCGATCATTTTAACATTAAAACCCGGATCAGCTATCAAGAATACGTTCCTACCCCTGCCCAGCTCTTCTATCGTATCATTTATTGCCTTTACATGGTCTTTTCCATGGGCGTTGATGATAATAGAATCTGTCATCCTTATCTTAAGACGCGCAAAAGCGACCTGCATGGATGATATCCCCGGAACGACCTCGCCATTGAGGGATCCAAGGCCTGCCAGCATCGGGTCTCCGGTGGAAAGCAGTATCGAGTCATCGGATATTTCCTTTAAATTCCCATAGTCCTCTATCTCGTGAACGTCGCAGTATTCCGGTATATAGTCTTTGATAAGTTCTATCGCTCTGCCCGATCCGTATATTGTTTTAGCGCACCTTATCTCGCAGAGAGCGGCCATCGTCAGCATTCCCGGCCCGCAGCCCACCCCGACGATCTTCATCCGCTGTCACCTATCACTTTACAGTCGCGGTCGATCAGGACGGTCCTGACGGACGGTATTCTCATCTTGAATGATCTCAGATTTTCATCTATTATGAAATGCCATTCAGGGGACGTGCTCATCTCCTCCACGGTATTGAAACCGTTCTCATCCAGGATCCGGGGATTTATGAACTTTAAGATCAACGCAGGAAGCCCGCATAGTATTATTTCGCCTTCCGCGCATTCCAGGGCATGTTTTATCCTGGTGCCCACCAGCACGGCTTCATGTTCCGGGAATATTCTTCTGGAGGCTCTAAGCCCGGTCCTGCCTGTAGTAATGACCACCTTATCGTGGCCTTTTAGCCTTTCTGCTATTGACTCCTCAGCGTGGTCGTCCCAGGGCTCGACAAGTCCGGTGGTGCCCGCCACTGATATGCCTCCCAAAATTCCGAGCTTATAGTTAAGGGTCTTGGTCGCTATCTCTTCTCCAGATGGAATGAACAGATACACTTCGACGCCATTTGCGCCAATTTCATTAACGGCATCCTCTATTGCCTTCATGATATACTCCATCGCTGCCGTGCTTATGGCCGGCGTTCCTCTGGCATATCTGGGAGTATCTCTAGAAAATCGTCCTATCCCTTTTCCCGCGTTGAGGGTTATCCCTCTTTTCGAAAATCTGGCGACAGCCCGAAACTCCGCACCTGAAGTCACATCGCCTTTGTAGTCACCGGAATATTTGTATGCCGAAGCACATCCCTTATTCGCATTTACCTTGACGCTTATTCTCCGCCCGCCCGGAAGATCGACGTCCACCGAAGCATTTTCTGACTTTAATGACATCACGGCTGCCTTACAGGCCGCCGCAGCCGTAGCGCCTGTACTGTATCCTCTTCTCAGTACGTCACCGGAAGATGTGAGGACGCAGAGGCCCGTCTTGACATCGTCCATGAGTTCGGGGCATTTACAGGCACATACCCATACATCAGGGTACTCAAAGTCCGTCACAGGGTCTCTTACCATTGCATGCCTCATGGTACATGACTATTATCTCATTGATCGATGCCACAGCTACAGGAGTGCCACCTCTAGTGCCCTCTGTGGATACTGATGGTACGTCGATCGAGCGCAGTATCTCTTTTGATTCAGCAGCGTTCACGAACCCGACAGGATGCCCGATCACAAGCGCAGGCCTGATCCCACGGCTTATCATATCGCAGACAGTCAACAGGGATGAGGGGGCGTTCCCAATGACCACGATAGAGCCTTCTATCTTATTCCCCAGCGATATGAAGCCTGCTGATGTCCTGGTGATGTCTCTTTCCGCGGCAAGCTCCCCGCCAAAGTCGAGCACGCACCTTATCTCGCTGTCGTGCAGCTTTTTCAGGATACCTGCTTGCACCATCCTGATGTCGGTGTATATCGGCGCTTTCTTTTCCAGTGCCTCAATCCCGGCGTTCACCGGATCGTTATTGAACCTTAACAGACCGGCCATCGCAAAATCTCCGACAGCCACTGAACAACGCTGCCTTATGCGGTCTTCCGCCCCCGAGTTCCCGACTATGCTCCTGGCGAGCGTCCTGCTCTTGCAAGATATTTCGTAAGCCTCCCCGGTCACGGCCCCCGGGTCAATATATGTATTTTCTGTGGTATCCTCTCGGTGTGATGATCCTCTCGGCATTTACCGACCTCCATATCCTGCTCTCTTCTCCTCCGACTATGACGATGGAATGCATGTCCACGGCTTCATCGTCCATGCTTATATCGCCAAGCTTTGTGATGATCAACTGCTCTCCGTCCCTGTAAGCATCCTTGACGATGCCCACCGGCGTGTCCGGGCTTAATTTTTTCAGTGCGATATCCATGGCAATGCCGAAATTATGCGGCCTTCCCCTGCTCTTCGGGTTATAGATAGCTACGGGGACTCCCATGGAGAATGCCAGTTCCAGCCTTTTCTCTATGACTTCCCATGGCGTCAGCAGGTTTGAGAGGCTGATAGTTACATGGTCCCCGGAAAGCGGCGATCCTAGTAAGGAAGCAGCGGCCGTGGCCGCGGTCACGCCCGGTATGACCTCCACGTTTGCCTCATAACCGGTCCTTTCAAGCATCTCCAGCACGATGCCTGCCATTCCGTAGACGCCGGGATCTCCGCCGCTCACGATTGATACGACTGCCGACTTTGACAGCTCTGCGGCCTTTTTTGCCCTGTCTATCTCCTCTCCCATCGTACTTTTAATGACCTCCTTGCCTTCCAGCAAAGGTTCCAGCATCTCAATGTATAGCGAATTACCTATGACATAATCGGACTCTTTTATCGCTCCGATGGCTGCCGGGGTCATATGATCTATATCGCCCGGCCCGGTGCCGACTATATACAGTCTCCCTTTATCTTGCGATAGCGATGGTGACTTTTCCATATGCTTTTTTCTCCATTATCAGGTCCTTCTTTTTCGACAGTGCCAGAGCACATGGCTCTGCGACCCCTAAAAGCCCCAGTCTTGTAGCTTTTGAGGCACTCTTTACGTTTTGCATGTTGATGGTATTATCATCCAGGAACACAAGGTTCCCTGACAGGATTTCCATAGCTTCGAGCAGGCCTTTCTCATATCGTTTCTTCACGGTCGTCGCGTAGGCCAGTACTTCGTCCTCACATATTCCCGCATCTTCCAGGCCATTCCTGATAGACGATACTACCTCTTCCGGCGAAACACCTTTTCTGCATCCGACACCGATCACATACTCTCCTTTTTTTACGAGTATGGAGACGCCCGGGCCTGCCATGACGATGCCGGGACTGTTGATCATATGCACCGGAACGTCCGAGTCCAGTATAGAGGCGTTGACGTATCTCGTGGAATCCTTGTTAAGTACCTCATATTCGTGTGCGGAAGCAATACCTTCTACAGAACTTTTTCCCGCGGTCTCGGTCGCTGTAGTTATCACCGGACAGATACCCATTCCTGAAAGCTTTTTAGCCAGGTCGTTCGCGCCATGATGACCGCCCGATACGGGCACGGAAAACCTCATGTCCGGACTTACCACGACTACCGCGGGGTCGACCCATTTATCCTTCAGCAGCGGCGCTATCTTTCTTACCGCTATTCCGGCTGACATCAACGCTACGATGCCCGTATACTTCTCGAACGCCCTGCAGAAAGCTTCCGGAGAATATTCAATATAGTCGGCTTCCAGGAACTTTACGATCTTTTCCGCGTTACCGGCGAACCTTTCCAGTGATATGACGACCGTATCGCTCATGAGTATAGCAGCGACCTTTCATAACTGCCCGACGGGTCCACTATCCCGCCGATGATTATCAAAGCCGTACGCTCTATACCCGCCTCTTTAGACTTCCTGCAAATGTCGGCCACTGTGCCCTTCACAATTTTTTGGTCAGGCCATGAAGCATGATATACTACGGCGACGGGAGTTTCCTTCGGGCATTCCAGCTTACTCATTACGTCTTCCATCTTCTCCGTGCCCAGAAAAATGACCATTGTCTTTCCGCATCTGGAAAATTCTCTTATGTTATCTTCTTTTAAAGTAGCGCCTGCCGGCCTTGTGATAATGACAGACTCAGAAACTCCCCTGAGAGTGAGCTGCGTTTGCAGTGCGGACGCGGCGGCGAACATCGAAGACACACCCGGAACGACTTCCACCTCAATGTCCTTACGCTTGAGTTCGGCTATCTGCTCTACTATGGCTCCGTATAGCGACGGGTCTCCGCTGTGCAGCCTGATCACTAGCTTTCCCGCCCTTGCATTAGACTCCATGGCCGATACCAGCTCTTCAAGGCTCATTCCCCAGCTGTCCATCTTTAACGGCGCCGGTGACATGTTCACGAGCTCCGGGTTCACCAGGGAGCCCGCATATATGAGGACATCCGCGCTCTTTAGGAGTTCCATTCCTTTGACCGTGATAAGCCCGGGGTCGCCCGGACCTGCGCCTACGAAATATATCTTTTCCATTTTAACGCCTCGCGTACATAATGCTGAAATAATCGCTCGACTCCGGCAGTTTGTCCCCGGAGTAGACCTTCTGGCCGTCCATGAATATCCTTTCGACAAGCATGAACTCCTTGAATCCTTCCTCTCTCAGTATTGCCGCGGTCTCCGCAGGCTTACGGACCTTCAGTATGATCTTCGAGTCAGGGTCGCCGCCATCGGTCACGATGAATCCTCCTGATACCGACACCCCGGCTATCGAAGCGAATGCCGTTATGGAACTGATGCCGGGCTCGGTCCTGTATTCAATGTCGGGGTATGAATCCTTCATGACCGCGCAAAGCCTCCAGAAGGTCGAATAGAAATTAGGGTCTCCTATCATCCCAAGGACAGCCAGGCCATTTCGACCGACAGGAGTTATCTTTTCAAGATTCTCTTCCATGCATTTCCTGATACGGTCCTCGTCCGATGTCATCGGGAAATCAAGTATCTCCGCCTCGCAATAGGGCGAGACAAGATCATAGGCCATCTTGCCGGGGACGAACACCTTATCCGCATCCTTCAGCAGCCTGACAGCGCGCAGCGTCAGCAACTCGGGGTTTCCCGGGCCGAGGCCAAGTCCTATCAGCATTATCGTCTTCCTCCTACTATGATGTAGACGGGGTCTATGGGCTTGAACATGAAGCCTCCCGCAATATCATATGACCTCGAGACCTGTACGTTGATCGCCTCTTTGAATATGCCCAGCCTCCGCATCGTATCCACCGCAGTCTTAAGGGTATCCGGCATGACTGCGTTGACGACTATGTTGCCTTTTACTTTAGCCGAAAGAAGCTCCAGTACTTTTTCAAGGTCTTTCGAACCGCCCACAAAAGCGCAGTCCAGACACTCTATAGGCCCCAGGAATTCCAGAGCGTTTCCCTTCAGGAACTCGATCCCGGCAGCGCCGGAAGATGCGGCCAGCGTTTTAGCATACTCTATAGCCTCGTCCCTGCGGTCTATAGCGTATACCTTATTCGCGAGCTTTGAAGCATCTATCGATACTTTTCCCGTGCCGCATCCTATATCGGCAAAAACGTCGCCTTTCTTAAGCCCTAGTTTATACAGCGATATGGCCATTATTTCGTCTTGAGTAGGTCCGCCCTTTAGTTTCATGGGATCACTTTATCAAATTATTTTGTTTTGATTAAACTTTAGTTTAATTAATTCATCAGGCCATTATATAGCTGTCGATACAACATTTTTTTAATATACTCCAAAAAATTTGTGTAAGAGCAAAAAATTTAAGAATGATATGGGACAATACTTAACAAAATTTTACTTAACTAAACTTTACTTTAATTGGAGGTATGAAATCTGCATATAATGGAGGGGTTCTTGCCCTTATTATGGGCGATAATGTGGTATGTCGTCTCTATCCCGTTCGTGCTTTACGGCATAATGGAGATAAAAAAGCTATTCAGGGAGCATCCGGAACAAAAAATGATACTGGCCGTCAGCGGAGCGTTCATTTTCGTACTGTCATCGTTAAAATTACCGTCAGTCACCGGCTCATCGTCGCAACCGACCGGGACCGGAGTCTCTTCGGTACTGTTCGGGCCTGCCATCACATCGGTCATGGCCACGATAGTGCTTATATTCCAGGCAATACTCTTAGCGCACGGCGGCATAACCACTCTCGGCGCCAACGTGTTCTCCATGGGCATCGCCGGACCTCTCATCGGCTGGCTAGCTTTCAAGGGAATGAGGAGCTTTAAGGCGGGCATGATCCCCAGCGTGTTTGTCGCTGCCGTGCTTGCAGACTGGGTCACTTATCTGGTGACATCAATACAGCTCGCTCTGGCATATCCGGGCGCTGACATCATATCGTCATTCACCGCTTTCGCGACAGTGTTCGCTGTCACTCAGGTGCCGCTGGCTATCGGCGAAGGCATCATCATGGCGATATTCTTCGACTTCCTCCTGTCCAACCGCCCGAAGATGATACGCGAGATCCTCAAGGAGAAGATCGGAAAGGCTTCTTCCGAGACACCGGGGGTGGCGCAGTGAGCGGCGAGGCTAAAAAAAGCAAACTTGGACTATATTTACTTGGCATCATAGCTCTTATCATATTATTTACAGTACCGTTCATCATCAGCCCGGGAGCCGAATTCGGAGGAGCTGATGATGGGGCAGGAGAGGTCATAGTGGAGATGTCTCCCGGATATGAGCCGTGGTTCAATTCATTCTGGGAACCGCCCGGAGAGACAGAATCGATGCTGTTCGCCTTACAGGCGGCCATAGGAGCTATAATCATAGGATACGTCATCGGTTACCTCAGAGGCAGTTCTGCGCAATGAACAGATGATCATAAATGGGACATGTAACAGGGATTGACTCTCTCGCATATAATAGCAGGGCGCTATACTGGCCGCCGGCAGGAAAGCTACTATTAAGTGTCTGCCTGCTGGTGGGCTCGTTATCCTCCTATAATCTGTACGGGCCCGCTATTGTACTGGGAGTCGGCCTTTTTCTTTTTTTATACTCCGTTAAGGGGAACCTGCCTTCTTTCATACTTTTATTGATCGCGGCGGTAATGGCCTTTAACGCGGTCGGGGTGATAATAATCGCAGCGACACAGGCAGGATCCCCCGTATTCAGCATATCGCTGCCATTCATTGTCATTAATATCTCACAAGAAGGCCTGGACCTTGCAGCCCTTGTGTTTTTAAGGTCCTTCGCCGGGCTGTTCGTGGTGCTATTTTTTGCCTCCTCCACGCCCATACCGCACATATTCAACTCTCTGAAGAAGATGGGGCTTCCGGATTACATCGCCGAGATCACGGTGCTCGTTTACCGCTACTCGTTCATGATACTCGAGCAGTCCGAACAGATGGTCAACGCTGCCGGATGCCGTTTGGGGTTTTCGGGATGGTGGAACTACATGAGGACCACCGGAACGCTCACTGCCAACCTTTTCATACGCTCTTTAGAGTTTGCCGAAAGGTCACAGAACGCCCTGCAGAGCCGTAACTTTACCGGGTCTTTCCCTGTTTTCAGAGAGCCAAAAAGAATAACAACGGTCTGGATATTTTTGTCACTGGCAGTATTTGCTTCCGTTTATCTGATAGGAAACATTCGGTGAGCGGGTTTAAAGAAAAATCATGAGGTATTTTGATGTCTTCCATCCTTGAAACAAAAAACGTGGCCTTTTCCTACGAGAACGGAGAAGACGTGCTCAAAGAAGTATCCTCGGGAATTCCTGAAGGTAAAAAGACCGTGATACTAGGCCCCAACGGATCGGGAAAAAGCACGCTGATGCTGCATTACAACGGCGTCCTGAAGCCGAAGAAGGGCAGCGTGTCTTTCAGGCGCGAGCCATTAAGATATGATCGTAAGGGCCTGACATCTTTACGACAGAATGTTTGTCTGATGTTCCAGAACCCTGACGACCAGATATTCGCCGCAACGGTGGAAGAGGACGTGGCATTCGGTCCATTGAACCTCGGATTATCCAGAGATGAGATCGAAATGCGTGTCTATGAGGCGCTGGAAACGGTCGATTTGATAAAATACCGGGAAAGGCCAACACAGCAGCTTTCTTTCGGGCAGAGGAAACGAGTGGCGCTTGCCGGCGCTCTGGCCATGAACCCCGAAGTGCTGATGATGGACGAGCCTACAGCAGGCCTTGACGCTCAGATGGTACATGAGATGATGGAACTCTCGGAAGAATTGAACCATAAAGGAAAGACGATAGTCATATGCACTCATGATGTCGAGATGGCATACGAGTGGGCAGACGATGTGATACTGATGTACGAGGGCGGCGTCCTGTATAACGGTGATATTGACGGCCTGCTGGAGCGGGAAGAACTGCTTCATCGAAGCAGGCTAAAATACCCGACGATCTATAAGCTTAACAGGCAAATGCATATCCGTACGGGAGAGCATGAGTTGCCGAGGCCTCAGTCTTTGCCGGAATGCTGTCAAAAATTTTTTAAGTCCGAAAACATAGCGCCGGGAAATTTTTATATAGCATATGTTGACGATCCCGGCTTTGACGCCAGCATTATCAAGGCTTTTAAAAAACACAACATGGGCGTATTCGGAGTTAATGCAAAAAGAACGTCAAGGTCGATGGGACTGGATATCCATCATTATTTTTATGCCATAGACCAGGGCCTGATAAAGGCCAGTGTCGGGGAAGACTACCTGTTATTGACCGAATCATCGGTCAAAGGCCTTGTTAAGAGCAGGATAGACAGGTTCATGATGAACTATTGCAGCGATATACAGATCATACCCCCGGATGATATTAGTCGCAGACAACATGTATGATCTAGCATTAAGTGTGTCGCCGGTGGTTGAAGTCCGGATCATATTATGGTTAGAAAACTATTAATTATTAATTAGATCATACATAACGATATCCTTTAAAATAAGAACACCTCGTTAGGTGAGGTTACCCCTTTAAACACAGGCTGCTGTCCGGAAACATCGAGAGATGCCAACGGGTAAAGCCGGCCCGGTCGGATTAAGGCCGTGCCTGATGCAGCTGATAAGCATACTGCTTATCTACGTTATGCGGTGCCAAAGCTAAACAAGGAGGGAGTCAAGATCGTTTCACTACGACCGGAAAAGTCCTCCCCGGCAGTGTTTTTATTTTTGGTCCCATCAAAGGCAAAAATGGGAGGGCTGTCATGATCCAGGAAGAATTCGAAAGGTTAATGGAAGAAAAAAAGTGGGGAGAGCTAAGAGAATTTTTAAACAGCCTTGAGTGGACGGACCTTAAGGATCTATTCTCGAGTATGAAAAGCTCCGACCTTGTCCCTGCTTTCCGCCTGCTTCACAAGGATGATGCCCTGGAGCTGTTTGAGAGCCTCGAGGTCGACAGGCAGGCAGAGCTTATCAACCTGATGAGCGACCCGGAGACCATCAAGCTCGTAGAAAGCCTGGACCCGGATGACAGGGCAAGGCTTTTCGAGGAGCTGCCGGCAAAGGTGACGAAGCAGCTTCTCAGGAACCTGAGCCCGGAGGCCAGGGAATCTGTGAATCTTTTACTGGGGTATCCGGAAGGCAGCGCCGGAAGGATCATGACCTCCAGGTACCTGTCGGCTAAGGCCAACAGGACCGCCGGCCAGATACTTTCAAGCCTTTATGCGACACCGCTGAGGCCTGACGAGATGCAGGTGATATTCGTTATAGACAGCGGACGCTTCTATAAGGGATACGTGACTCTGGGAAGCCTGATAAAGGCAAAGCCCGACATCACAATGGGCGAACTGGCCGAGGAGCCGGACGTATTCGTTTCCACTTTCGACCCGAGGACAGAGGCTGCTAAGATAGTTAATGAGTATGATCTTCCTGCGATAGCCGTGGTCGACAGCGAGGGGCGCATGGTCGGCTCGGTGACTTTCGACGATGTCCTCGATGTGGTCGAGGAGGAAGCCACCGAAGACTTCCAGAAATTGGGTTCGGTGGGAGTCATAAAGACCAGCGTTAAAGGCGCAAGCTCATGGCTTCTATACCAGAAGCGTGTCCCGTGGCTGTTATTCCTTGTCCTGATGAGCATCATATCCGGGGCTGAAATGTCCTATTTCGAGGGCACCATACAGGAAGTGGTCGCCCTGTTATTCTTCCTGCCGCTTTTAATAGGCAGCGGCGGCAATGCCGGTTCCCAGTCTGCCACCCTGATGGTCCGTTCCCTGGCGACGGGTGACGTAACCATAAAGGACTGGCTGAAACTTCTCACAAAAGAGATCACTGTCTCGCTCGCAATAGGCATTACTCTCGCCTTTGCGGTCGTAGCAATAGGTCTTGCCAAGGGCGGAGCCGAAGTTGCGCTTGTCGCAGCCTTTTCCATGGTCATGGTCGTGCTTCTCGGGTCTTTGATAGGTATGTCTCTCCCGTTCCTGCTGACCAGGCTGAACCTGGACCCGGCCACGTCGAGCACGCCTCTTGTGACCTCAGTGGCGGACATCGTGGGCGTATTGATATATCTATCGATAGCGACATGGTACTTCGGGATATGATCGCCGCATGGCTCTAACCGTAAGGTTCAGTCCCTGATATAGTAATGTTCTACCGGCCTCATTTCAGCATCGAACTCATACACAAGGGGGACTCCTGTGGGTATATTCAACTTTGGTATCTCGTCGTCAGAGATGCCGTCTATATGTTTTACAAGGGCACGAAGGCTATTTCCGTGGGCTACGACCAGCACTTTTTTACCTGAACTTATGTCCGGGACAATATTCGATGTCCAGTAAGGCACCGCGCGCTCACAGGTATCCTTTAACGATTCAGTCAGCGGGATCTCATCCTTTTTTAAAGCGCCATATCTCGGGTCATTCCCGGGATAGCGCGGATCATCGGGCTCAAGGGACGGCGGCCTCACATCATAGCTTCTTCTCCAGATAAAGACCTGCTCATCACCGTACTTCTTCGCCGTTTCCGCTTTGTTCAATCCCTGCAGGGCGCCATAATGCCTTTCGTTAAGCATCCATGACTTTTTCACCGGGATCCACATCAGGTCCGTCTCTTCCATGACGATCCACAGTGTTCTTATAGCCCTTTTCAAGTATGATGTATATGCGATGTCAAAAACGTAGCCTTCTTTTTTTAAGACGAGCCCGGCATCCCCGGCCTCTTTCACTCCTTTCTCGCTGAGGTCGACGTCCGTCCATCCTGTAAACCTGTTCTCCTTATTCCACAGGCTTTCACCGTGCCTTAAGAGGACCAATTTATTCCTGGCAGCCATTCAATAATTCGGTCTGACTTACTGGTTAAAATCTTTAATTGAAAATTTAATTGATATTATCGGTTTAAATGATATGACCTGATTTGTGTGCTATCCAAAAAATTTGGTGTCACCCCAAACTTTTAAATATCAACTGAATAAATAATAATATTGGACCTGAATTTTAACTTTAACGGGCGTGATATCTTGTCAAACAGGAAGACATTATCTCTTCTAATAATAGTGTTTATGCTGGCGGCCGTCTTGAGCAGCGGATGTGTGAGCGGGCCGGGAAGCCAGGCAGATGGTGATAAGCTTGCCGTGGTAGTCAGCATACTTCCACAGGCTCAATTTGTCGAGAAGATAGGGGGAGATAAGATAAAGGCCATCGTACTGATCCCTCCCGGAGCGGAGCCGCATGACTATGAGCCCAAAGCGAGCCAGCTTGCCGAGATAAGTAATGCAAGGATGTATGCCATACTGGGCTCGGGGATCCCGTTCGAGACCGTGTGGCTTGACAAGATAAGGGCCGTGAACGATAAAATGGAGATCGTGAACACGTCAGAGGGCGCGGACCTTATTTCGGGCGACCCTCATGCATGGCTGTCCCCTAAGCAGGCTATGGTGATGGTAGAGAATATCTATCAGGCACTGGCAAAACTGGACCCTGAAAACAGGGATTATTATTATAATAACAAAGAATCCTACATGAACGAGCTCAGGTCGCTTGACAGTGATATTGAGTCAACCATACGAGAAAGCGGTAAAACTAGCTTTATGGTGTTCCATCCGGCATGGGGATACTATGCCCGTGACTACGGCCTTGACATGATGTCTATAGAGGAAGAGGGCAAAGAGCCCAGCCCGTCGGACATCGAAAAGAGTATTAAGGAAGCAAGGGAAAAGGGCATAAAAGTCGTTTTCGTCGAGCCTCAGTTCAGCCAGGCCGGCGCGAAGGCTATCGCCGATGAGCTCGGGGGTACTGTCGTGGCCGTAGATCCTCTGGCAAAGGACTATCTACAGAACATGAGAAAAGTGACGGAAGCCTTCACTGGAGCATGACGTTAAAATGTGCGCGGATGTGGTCGAGCTAAAGGATGTCTGGGTATACTATGATGACATACCCGTCCTGGAGAATGTGAACCTCGCGGTCCACGAGCATGATTTTTTAGGTATCATAGGCCCTAACGGGGGCGGTAAGACCACGCTGTTGAAGGTGATACTAGGGCTCATCAAGCCTTCAAAAGGCACCGTAAGCATCATGGGGAATAGCCCGGACCATTCCCGTAAGTACATCGGATATGTCCCGCAGCACAAACAGTTCGACAGGGACTTTCCGATAAAAGTATGGGACGTCGTCATGATGGGGCGTCTCAGCCATACGGGCCTGTTCAAAAACTATAGCGAAGAAGACAAAAAAGCGACGAAAGAGGCCCTTGAGAGGGTCGAAATGCTCGAGTTCAAGGACCGGCAGATAGGAAAGTTATCCGGCGGACAGAGGCAAAGGGTATACATCGCCAGGGCACTTGCCGGGAACCCGAAACTGTTCCTTCTGGACGAGCCCATGACGGGCGTCGATTCAGCCGTGCAGGAAGAGCTTTATGAACTGCTGACAGAGCTAAATAAAAAGGCGGCAATAATCATGGTGTCCCACGATATAAGCGCCGTCTCAGTTCATGTCAATAAGTTAGCATGCCTTAACCATAAGCTGTATTATCACGATACTAAAGAACTCATCAGGGAGGAGCTTGAGGAAGCATATCATTGTCCCGTCGAGTTCATAGCCCACGGGGTGCCTCACAGGGTGCTCAGAGAACATAAGGATGACCGGAAATGATAGATCTTTTACAGTATGGTTTCATCAGGAACGCGATCATCGCCGCTCTCCTGACGAGTATCGCCTGCGGCATTATCGGCGTCTACGTCGTATCAAAGAGGATCGTATTCATTAGCGGAGGCATTTCACACGCGTCCTTCGGAGGCATAGGGCTCGGATACTTTTTAGGAATAAACCCTGTATGGGGGCTTCTGCCGTTCAGTATCGTATCCGCGTTCATAATGTACTTCGTAAGCAGGAAGGCGAAGACATCCGAGGATACCGCCATAGGCATACTATGGTCTCTTGGCATGGCCCTGGGAATAATATTAATTTACCTGACACCGGGATACGCACCCGATCTCATGACATACCTGTTCGGTAACATCCTGATGGTGCCGCTTAACGATATCCTCCTTATGTTCGCGCTTGACCTCATAATCCTGCTCGCTGTTTTTCTTTTCTATAAAGAGTTCATCGCACTATGTTTCGATGAAGAGTATGCGACGATATCGGGCGTAAATTCGGAGAGGCTTTATCTTCTGCTTCTTTGCCTCATCGCCATCACGGTGGTCATCACGATCAAGATAGTCGGGATCATCCTTGTCATAGCGCTATTGACGATACCCGCAGCGATCAGCCGCAAGTTCACCGCGGACATGAAAAAGATGATGATACTGTCGACGGTCATCGGTGCGATATTCAGCCTGTGCGGCCTGTGGCTATCCTATATCTTCGACCTTCCGTCGGGGGCGACCATAATCCTGACGCTGGCGGCCGTATACCTGGTCTCTTCATTTGCCAGGGACATCGGAGTGACGCTGGCTGCTATAAAAAGCAGGATATAACCCGCTTAAAATGGGCCCGAATACCGGCATCATATCAACAGGGCCCCTTAAAAAGGCTAAGCCAGCCCTTGTTCTGTTAAATGTGAGATCACTATTTTTCGATTTTCAATAATCGTCTATAGTATAGATCCCTAATTTCGGGGTCTGGTCTATATCGTTCTTTAAATGATCCGCTATCTTTTCCGTGATATTCTCAAATCCGACCAAATAGGCGGATGACCTGTCTATCATGAGCGAGAAATACGGATCCCTTTCGATGAACGCAATGACCGGCTTCCCTATCGCAAAGGCGTATCCCATTTCCCATATGGTGCCGGCATCTTTTCCGTCCAGCACGGCAAATACACCGTCACTTTTCGATATCTCTTCGCACAGGAGCCTGAACCGGATGGTTTTCTCGACCGCGCTGTTCAGGTTTATGCGGTTATTGCGATGTGATGTGCTGTATACCTCATATCCCAGCTTTTCCAGGGCTGTTTTTACTTTATCAAGTCGTCCGGCCTCTTCCTCAGTGAAGAACGGGCCTGCGAGAAATAATCTCATTTTGTTATGCTCCAAAAGTGTATGTCTATTATTTACTAACTTTTAATAATATTGTGTTACTATGTATTAAAAGCACAAGGCTTAAGTTTTTACGGTAACAATTATGGATTATGCACGATATGCCAGGATGTATTTACAATAATTTAGAAAAAGATTATTCAATAGAGGACCTTGCAGCATTTCACGGGCATCTGGGCCCATACATAGTTTTAGGCTACAGGATGGGCAAGTATGCTAAAAGATATTTCTGTAACGACCCGTTCCACATGAACGCTAACGTCCACTGTAACGGTGTTCCGCCGCAGTCATGCCTGGTCGACGGCGTCCAGATAGGCAGCGGATGTACCCTTGGAAAAAGAAACATCGAGATAACTGTCAGCGATAGTATAAAATGCGAATTCGTCTCGGACGATAAAAAGGTAGTTCTGACTCCGAAGCCGATCAAGTTCCCGCCACGCGACGCAGAAGACTATTTTAAGAAGATAGAGGCACTTGCCGTCCAGATGTATAACATGGACGACGTCGACCTTTTCGAAGCAGGAAAAAATTGAGCTGAGGGGGATCCCGGCCTTGGAACTAATTGAGCTTACAGACATCTATACCGCATATGAGGGAGGGGATAAGCCTGTCATCAAGGGCCTTTCTCTTGACGTTAAGAAAGGGGAGTACGTCCTGATAGGCGGACCTAACGGGGCCGGAAAGACGACTTTACTGGAATCCATCAACGGCATGGTAAAAATAACTCACGGCGGCGCAAAGGTATGCGGAATTGACGTCAACAAGGCCGGGAACGAGGTAAGGAAAAAGGTCGGCTATGTGATACAGAATTTTTACTTCGATCCTTTTACTCCATTCACGGCCGGACAGGTCGTGATGATGGGCAGATACGGCAGGATGGGGTTTTTCCGGTGGCCGAAAAAAGAAGACTATCAGGCAGTTGAAAAGGCTATACGCCTGCTTGGCATCGAGGATCTTGTGAACAAGCCTATCGGCACGCTGAGCGGAGGGCAGCAGCAGAAGGTAATGATAGCCCAGAACGTGGCGAAAGAGCCGGATATAATGCTGCTGGATGAGCCGTTCAGCAACCTGGATTTTCACGCAAGGGAATTTATCACGAAAGTCCTCGAGGATCTTTCCGGAAAAGGAATGCCTGTGATAATGGTCTCCCATGCGTTTGACGATCTTCCTGACAGAAAGATCAGGATGGTCATCATGAACGAAGGAAAAATATCTTATGACGACACATGTGACTCGAACGAAGTAGAGGGAATTGTACGAAAGGCATCAAGGGTGAACTGATTGTTCGAGTTTTTCATATCCAATAACATAGTATGCCATGCGGTCGAAGCCATGGTGTTCGCATCGATATCGTGCAGCATACTGGGCGTAATAATATCCAGGATGAATATTTCCTCTATAGGCTTTACCATGTCCCATGCCGCCTTCGCAGGAGCAGCGCTGGGATTGTTCCTGGGGACGAACGCCACTCTCGTAGCGATACTTTTCAGCATAGCGATAGCGTTGCTGATAGGGCCGGTCAGCGATAAGACGAAGATGTCGACCGATACGACTCTGGGCGTGATGTTCGCCATGACGATGGCCATTGCGATATTTTTCATATCATACATGCAATACATCGGAAAAGGCTTCAGCGCGAGCGGCCTGCTCTTCGGCGATGTCATATCGCTTTACCGTGAGGAAATATACAGTATCGCCGTCATATCCGCTCTTACTATCTTTTTCATACTGCTGTTCTATAAGGAAATACTGGCGCTCATGTTTAACATGAAGATAGCGATGGCGTCCGGTATCAGGACGAAGCTGTTATTCTATGCCGTACTTTTCATCATCGCGGTGTCGATCGCCCTGAACATCCAGATAGTGGGCGGGCTTTTAATATATGTATGGCTTGTCGTTCCCGCAGCCATAGCATATCAGTTCTGCTATAACGTCAGGAATATGTTCATCGTAGCGCCTCTGGTGGCTGTCGTAGTAAGCATTATCGGGGTGTGGGCCGGTTTTGAATATACGCTTCCAATAGGGCCCCTTACCGCTGTGATATTTACTGTGGTATTTGCCATTTCTGTAATACTATCTCCAAAACGAAGGATAACAAGTAATAAATTTTAAATATATTGTAATACTACTTGATAAGTATGTCAGCTAAACGATTGCTTATCATTAGTATTATGTCCATTTTATTGATGGCCTTACCGGCATGTGCGGAATCATCCGGGAAGTTAGACATCGTATCGACAACAAGCGTTCTCTGGGACCCTGTAGCCCAGATCGGCGGAGATAAGGTAAATGTCATTTACATTTCTAACCCGGCCATATGCCCGCACATGCAGTCCGACGTCATACAGAACAACTTACAGTTAAACAAGGACTTCATTAGCAAGGCGGACATGTTCGTGGCGAATAACGGCTCTATAGACAAGGAGTATGTAATGCCGTATGTCGCGGACTTCATGAAATCGAACGGCTTCGGCGAGGTCAAGTGGTATACTCTGAAAGACCCTTCAATGACCTGGAACAAGCCTGAGAACGCAAAGAAGCTTGCCGCCGAAGTGAAAGGATGGCTCGCGGAAAAGGACCCGGATAACGCGGCATACTACGAGGAAAACTATAACGAGTATGTGAAAAAGATCGACGCTGCCGAACCCACAGAGCAGGAAAAGGGGCTGCTGGGCCAGCAGAACGTAATAGTGATGTTATGGCAGCAGGACGCTGTCCAGAACTGGCTCGGCATTAATGTCGTGAACATATTTGCACCTGAGTTCGCGATGAACGGCACAAAGACACCTGCAAAGCTCGTCGACGACATAAAGGCGAACCCGGATAAATACAAAGACGTGAAGTTCATCATAGAGAACATGCAGTCCGGAGAGCTTGCTAAAGGCGTTGAAGAGGCCTTGAAGGATGAGGGTATAAACGTAAAGAGAGTCGTATTTACAAATTATCCCCGGTCAGTAGAGGGTGTTGAGTCCATACCCGACCTGCTAAAATACAACAAGGACCTGATACTGGAGAACGCTGCGGAGCCTACAAACACTGTAACCCCCACACAGACACCTGTAGGTATGATCGCAGTTATCGCAGGGATGCTGATCGGCACGGTCCTTGTACTTTACCGGTCGAGGAACAATTAACGGCCCCTTCAAGGGCCCTTTTTTTCTTGGGGTTTTCGTTGTGACCAATACAAATGAACGGGATATTGCACTCAAACTGGCGTCATCCCTTCGCTTAGAGATACTGCCGGTATGCGTATACGGTTCGGAAGAAATACCTGATGCGGGGGTTCGAGCCTCCGCCATAAGCGATTGTGTCGCGGAGTCGATATTCAGGATGGCTTCGGGCGAAAAGCCATATCCCTTATATGTAAGCCTGGAGGAAGGAGAGGACTTTTGCAGGTGCAGGGGAGGTCCGGCGTGGTTCGGATATTCAGGCTTCGATCCTGACCTGATATCTTCGATGTCTACCGTGTCCACAGGTGAACATTGTGAACCTAAACTTTTAAAGGCAACCCCGGAAGTGGCGAAAAATACCTATGATGCTCTCGGCAAGATAACCCCTATCGGAAAATATACCGTGATGAGAAGATGCGATGACCCGGGCCTTACCGGCTGTGACGTAAAATGTATCATATTCTTCGGCACGGCAGGTAGCATAAGGGACCTGTGCGGGCTCGCGCATTTCAGGAATCCCGGCATCATGAACGCCGCCGAACTGCCCTGGGGCCCGTCCTGCGGCACGCTTGTCACATACCCTGCGGGAATGTCGGATAAAATAAAAGCGGACAGGGTCTTTATCGGACCTGTAGACCCATCGGCGAGATACTGGCTAGACCCTGCATTGATGGCTGCAGGCATACCTGTAGAGATGGCGAGAGATATGGCTGCGGACGTCGATATATCGTTCATCTCAAAGATAACTAAAACGTGACTATGTCCTGGTGAAAAAACTCAATGACCATTGATACTTGATTTTATTGAACGGGCATATTTATGGAACCGGTCATAGAGACATTCGGCATCACTAAAAAATTCGGGGATAACATAGCCGTTAACGAGGTTGACCTTAGCGTGGGCAATGGAGAGGTCTTCGGTCTATTAGGGCCGAACGGCGCGGGTAAGACGACGCTTCTGTCGATGCTCTGCACTATCTTAAAGCCCACGTCCGGGACTGCAAAAGTAAACGGGTATGACATTATCAGGCAGCATTCTGACGTGAGGAAGTCGATAGGCATTGTCTTCCAGGACCCCAGCGTCGATGCCAATATGACCGCCAGAGAGAACCTGCAAATGCACTCGGACCTGTACAGCGTCCCTGTCCCTGAACAAAAAGAAAGGATAGGATCGGTATTAAAACTGGTCGAGCTGGAGGATAAGGCGAACAGTTTTGTGGGCACGTTCTCCGGCGGCATGAGGAGGCGGCTGGAGATAGCAAGAGGGTTACTTCACTACCCTAAAGTCCTGTTTTTAGATGAGCCCACCATAGGCCTCGACCCGCAAAGCAGGGAGCATATCTGGGATTATATCCGGGAACTAAAGAAAAGAGAGGACATGACAATCATACTTACCACTCACTATATGGAAGAGGCTGACAGGCTCTGCGACAAGATAGCCATCATCGACCACGGGAAGATAGTCGCCCTTGACTCTCCGGGAAGGTTAAAAGCAGCGCTGGGCGGCGACCTTATAACAGTCGGCACGAAAGAAAGCTTGAAACTTTCTCAAATAGTGCTGGAAAAAAAGCTGTCCGACCGGGTACAGGCCGTCAATGGAGAGGTAAAGATCACGGTGAACAACGCTCTTACTTCAATCCCGAGGATCATTGATGCAGCGACAGCATCAGGAATCTATGTCGAGTATGTATCGGTCAAGCAGCCGGACATGAACGACGTCTTCATTCATCACACGGGCAGGGACCTGAGGCATGAGAGCGGGGCTGAGATGCTGGGAAGGATGGCTATGAAGAAGAGGCGGATGAGATGAGCGAAGTACGCGGGATATACACCATCTGGCTCAGGGAGGTCAAAAGGTTCCTCCGGGAAAAGACGCGTCTTGCAAATGCATTTTTCCAGCCTCTGTTGTGGCTGTTCATCTTTGGCACTGGAATGCGTTTCTCTGCGGGCTCAAATTCTTTTAATTACCAGGAGTTTATCTTTCCCGGCCTGATATGCCAGGCGATGCTCTTTACGGCCATGTTCATGGGCGTGTCCATAATATGGGACAGGGAGTTCGGATTCCTAAAGGAAATACTCGTATCACCCTTATCGAGGCTATCGATATTTTTAGGCAAGATGCTGGGTGTTAGCACTGATGTCATGCTTCAAGGCCTGATAATATTCCCGTTCGCGTTTCTGATAGGGGCTGGTTTTGGTCCGATCGAATTTTTTAAGGCAATACCTATAATGATCCTCATAGCTTTCGGGCTGGTGTGCCTCGGCCTCGGCTTCGCCAGTTTCATGAAAAGCCTTGAAGGCTTCGGGCTGGTCCAGACGTTCATCAACATGCCGATGTTCTTTTTAAGCGGGGCGTTATTCCCGCTAACAAATGTTCCCACATGGCTCCAATGGGTAAGCTATTTTAACCCGCTCACCTATGGTGTCGATGCTTTAAGGACTGTGATGATGGGCAGCTCGTGGACGCCATTGTTCCCGATATATATTGACCTGGGCGTCCTGGTGGTCTTCGATATAGCTATGATATTGTTCGGGACGTATGCGTTCAGCAGGACGGAATGAGAGCACTCTCAGGCCAGTATGATACTGCTCTGGCCGCTTATTTTTTGCGTTCTCTGACTTCTTTTTGTATACGTTGCATCCAATCAGGGGTAAGGACATCTTCCAGCGGGTATGACTCTTTGACATAAGGTTTGATGTCGATGACAGGGCTTCCATCGACCGCGTCCAGCCCCGCGACTTCAAGCACGTTCCCTTTTCTACTTAAAAGCCTGACAACGGTCATGAGCACCGGGTTGGGCCTGGCAGGGCTGCAGGTCGAGAATATCCCTGTCAACGGGAACTCTTTTCTGCCCATTGGATGTACCCTGGTCAGGGAGCGGCTTTTTTCCGGGACTTTATGCGCCCAGTATAATACGACAAGGTGAGAGTATTTTTCTATGCCATAAAGGATGTCTGCCAGGTCTTCGTTGATAATGATCTCAGAAATATTCTCATGTGTTTTACGGATATTCTCCTGTGAAGTGTCTGTCTGTCCCTGCATGCTGATGCCATCGTCATCGGCGACCAGAATCGGTTCTTTAACACTGTTCTTTACAAATCCGACTGGTCTCAGGACTATGTTAAAGGGCGGCTTATTGCTGGAATCGGGTGACTGCTTCCATGTCTCCATAATATTTCTCCATTTTATCCGTATACTGGTGTAGCCAGTCTATTAATACAGGCAATATCATCTGTTTCACGAAATAATATCTGGCTGAATTTTTTTACTCTCTCACTTCATAAATGACGCCTCAAAAACCTGACGGATAGACTGTATTGTTTAGAAGCCATATCTGATGCAGGTATGTGAAATATCATTGCAGTGGCGTAACCACGGCTTTGCTGGTCTTATGATATACACTAATGACGATCATGGCAGCACAGCCCTATCCTTGAACCCACCAGCCTCTTTGTATAGTCTTCGTGCGGGCTGAGCATCACATCATGGGCGTTCCCGGTCTCTATTATCTTTCCTGTATCCATGACTGCTATCCTGTCCGCTATCTTTAGCGTTAGCGTCAGGTCATGCGAGATGTATATCATCGCAAAGCCTCTCCTGTTTTGGAGCCCTTTAAGGAGGCGAAGCACGTTCGCTGCTGTGGAGACATCAAGGGCGGAGGTTATCTCGTCCGCTATGAGCAGTTTCGGCCTCATGATAAGGGCCCGCGCCAGCGCGACCCGCTGTCTCTGGCCGCCGCTCAGCTCGCCGCAATACTTGTTGAGAAATTCCCCGGTCGACGGTAATCTGACCAGGGAAAGGACATCCATGGCCATTTCTATCCTTTCTTCGTGAGTACCGATGTTATTGATGTCCAGCGGCTCCTTTACGGCGTCCAGAACGGTGAACCTGCTGCTGGTGGAATTGAACGGGTCCTGGAAGACGATCTGTACGCCTCCGAACTTTGAGCTATGGCCATTTCCGTTCAATTTTGCATCCTTAAAAAAGACGTCCCCGTTTTCAGGTTTCATAACGCCTGCAAGTATGTGCGCGAGAGTGGATTTTCCGGAGCCTGTCTGCCCCACAATTGCCAATACCTCTCCTTCCCTGACTTCCATGTGCACGTCGTCAACCGCGCTGATCTTCCTGCCATCGGGCATATAATAATTAAACGCGAGGCACGAGGCCTTTAAAAGTGTGGCTATGCCGCCCCTGTGGCATGCGACCTCCCTGCCGCCATAGCCCTTTAGCTCTGGCGGAGCTTCCAGACATATGTCTATAGGCTGTGTGCACCTTGAATAAAAGGGGCATCCTTTATGTTTACCGGATGAAGACTCTCCTGGTATACCCCACATGTCCTTATAAATGAATATATCAGGCGTTGAATTTATCAGGCCCCTGGTATATGGATGCCTTGGAGAGTTGACCACGTCCCTGGTGGGGCCTCTTTCCACTATCCTGCCAGAATATAGCACCATCAGCCTCGACGCCATCGAGGAGACGAAAGTGATGTCATGCGATATCATTACCATGCTGTAGCCATGCTTTTTTTGCAGGTCCAGTAGCAGATCCCTGATTTCTTTCCTTGCGAAAGCGTCCAGGGCAGAGGTGACCTCGTCCAGTATCAATAGCTCCGGTTCGCACGATAGCGCCATAGCTATCAGCACTCTTTGCCTCATACCTCCGGATAGTTGATGCGGGTATGCGCCCATCCATACGGGGTCCAGTCCCACCATGCCGAACAGTTCGACGCACCTTGCCTCAGCATCTTTTTTGCTCAGCCTCAAATGTTTTATCATTGGCTCGCATACCTGCTGTCCAACCTTCATGACGGGGTTTAATACTTCCAGGCCGTTCTGGAAGACCATAGCTATTTCCTTCCATCTTACCCTGTCCTTCTCATATTCCTGCATCGAGGCGATGTCCTTCCCTTCGAACAATATTTTCCCCGAGATCTTCGTATTTCCAGGCAGGAGCCCTATGATGCCCAATGCTAAGGTCGTCTTACCGCTACCTGATTCACCCACTATGCCAAGGATCTCTCCCTTCTCTAACGTGAAGCTCACATGGTCTACGGCTATGACAGAGCTTTTATCCGACATGTATTCGCATTTTAGGTCTTTAAAGTCAAGCTGAGGCATCATCTATCACTCTTCTTTCTAAGTTTGGGGTCTATGATACGTTCCATGTCCCTTCCGATGAAGGCGAGGCACAGCAGTAAAAATATCAGCGCCACCAGGGGAGGTATAAGCCACCACTGCCAGTATGGCGTGAAATATATCGACCTGAAATGGGTCGCATAATACAGCAGCATCCCCCAGCTCTTGGAGGTAGGGTCGCCCAGCCCCAGGAAAGCCAGGCCGGATTCCGCAACTATCGCGTATGAGGACAGGTTCACTATGCTGACGAATATCAAAGGCAGCACTTCGGGCACTATATGCTTCCGTATGACGTATATCGGTCCTCCTCCATGCAGCCTTGCTGATATGACGTACTTTTGCTTTTTCATAGAAAGGGTCTGCGACCTTGCTATCCTTGCGGGCTTCGCCCATGAAAAAAGGACCAGTATCATTATCACGTTCACTATGCTGGGTCCCATGAAGGCGGCTATTACTATCAATAGTGGAAAGTTGGGCAGCGCCAGGGTGATGTCGATAGCCCTTAATAATAGCTTATCCCATATCCCCCCAATATATCCGGCAAGAATTCCGAGCACTCCGCCGCCCAGTCCGGATACCATAGCTACTGCGAGCCCTATTACAAGGCTCATCCTCGCGCCGTAACATATCTGAGACCATATATCCATTCCAAGCTCGTCTGTCCCGAGGATATGTTCCGGTCCCGGGGCCTCCAGGGATTTTCCCGATATTGCGGAGGGTTCGTAAAAAGTGATAAACGGGGCAAAGACGGCCATCAAGAATATCAGGAGTAAACCGACCACACCGATCTTTCCCGGTATGGTGAATTTATTTATTATATCCTGTATTGACGATATCTTTTTAATGGACCTGGAGCCGGCGTTTTTTAGGACGACTGCTTGCTTATTCGCTACAGGGTGCATCCCGGGCATTTTTTACACCTCTGCCGATTCTGTTCTCGGGTCGAGGCGCTTATACAGCGCATCCACAAGATAATTAGCGGTCAGTATGCTTATCGCCATGACCAGCATGATCCCCTGTATGAGCGGGTAGTCCCTAGCTATCACGGCATTTCTTAACAGTGTGCCGATGCCGGGATAGTTGAACACGTTCTCGACAAGCACTGCGCCTCCGACAAGCATGCCGAGCTGGAAGCCGACTCTTGTCACTACGGGCAGCAAAGCGTTCCGGAGCGCGTGCCTGTTCCAGACAAGCCGTTCGCCGATGCCCTTTGCTCGTGCAGTCCTTATATAGTCCCTTGTCATGACCGTGACGAGAGTATTTCTCGTGAGAAGGTATACGCCCGTAAGCTGCGTAAATGCGAGGGTTATCATCGGTAAAAACGCATGGTAAGCTATGTCCCATATCTGGTCCGGCAGGCCCGCATATCGTGCGAACGGGGTGATCGCGCCCGCCAGCGGGAAGATTTTCAGATAAACGGCAAATGTGAGCAGCAGAACAATGCCTAACAGGAATGACGGGATCTCGGCGAAACTTATCAGGCCGACGATCATGAGCTTGTCAGCGGCACCTTCTCTTCTTTTAGCGGAAAATATGCCTAAGGATATCCCTGCCAGAGTACTTATTATCGTGGCCCCGAGCACTATCAGCACTGTCCAGGGCAAATGGGTCCATATAGCCTGCAGCACAGAGACCTTATAATAAATGCTCATCCCGAAGTCGCCGGTGAACAGTGACATGACATAACTGATGAACTGCTCATAGACCGGCCTGTCAAGGCCGTAATAGCTAATATAGTACAGCCGCTGCTCTTCCGTGAGTATCGAGACCACTTCACCCTCCGCATCCCCCGAAAGGAGTAAGAACGGGTCTCCGGGCATCATCCGGGGGAGGAAAAAGTTAAGGATGAGTATAATGGAAAGGGTGATAGCGTATTGTACTATCATGCCCTTCCTGTCGCTTTTTTTCATTTGTTGTTTTTCTCCCAGACCATCATTCCCGTGACAGCGATCGTCTCGGATCGATATTTTCCATCATTGGACCGTTCCTGGAAGTATTCTCTCATGCGGCCTTTCATTTCCTCGTCTATGTCCTTCGTGCTGCTGAAGAACCCTGAGACGGTCTCGACCATGTCCTCTACGGTCTCATCGCTATTCCATATGTCCCTCTTAATCTTTATCTCGGGCCTGTATCCCATTGTGTAAAGGTACATGAACGGCAGGTAGAACCCATGAGTAATTTCCCTGAACTCCTCGTTGAAGAGCATTTTGTATAGTTCATTGTACGAGCTGTCCCATTTCCTGTTCACCCAGCCGCTGTAGTAGCATACTCCTTTCGAGGCATCGAGCATCATGTCGAACGTCTCCGGGCCGTTAATCCCGGGTGTCATTGACGCGATGACGAGGTCGAACTTACCCTTGAAGCCCATGGAATCGAGGTCGATGTCCTTCCATGCGCTGTGGATCGTCTTGATGTTAGATATGCCATCTTCTGCCGCGCTTTTTTCGAGCCTTTTTAGCATCTCTGCGGATATGTCCACTGCCGTGACCTTCGCTCCCATCTTTGCGAGAGGGAGGGCGAAGGTGCCCGGGCCCGAACCTATATCGAGTACCTCCGCATCTTCTATCTTCAAGCCGGTGCTCTGGATAAAATCCAGTACGGTCCTTAGTTTACCTTCTTTTCTGTCGCTGGAGACGTAGTCGCCATATTTTTCCGCTCTTTTATCCCAGAAGGATGCCTGTCTCGGTCCCCGGCCGATAGCTGGCGTCGCCTGATGCCAGTACTCAAACCAATTTTTTGTGTTCTCATCCATTATCGTCACACCCATGCGATCTCTGTACGGTCGAGATACGAGAGTTTGCTGTGTGTCACCTCATGGTGGTCGAACATGTTCATCCAGCCGTCATACACCGTCGGGCGGTATGCTTCATAGCTGGCTGTATAATACAGCGGCACGCTGGGTACATCTTCCGCCAGGACTTCCTGCAATTTGTAGATTATCTGTTTACGCTTCTCGGTATCAGTCTCTTTAAGCTGCTCGAGCGCCAGTTTGTCGACCTCGTCGTTCTGGTATCCGATAAGAGGCCTTCCATGGCTCGCTCCCTGCATACCGAAATTAGTGCCGCAGAACTTAGTCCTCAGATAGTCTGCGTCTCCGCCCCATCCTCCGTAGCCGTTTATGGCTATCTCGAAGTCGCCCTGCTTCAGTTTCGTGTCACGTGATTTGCTTTCCACTGCCTGGATCGTGACATCTATTCCTGCC
This sequence comes from Methanooceanicella nereidis, assembly GCF_021023085.1. Taxonomy (NCBI): domain Archaea; kingdom Methanobacteriati; phylum Methanobacteriota; class Methanomicrobia; order Methanocellales; family Methanocellaceae; genus Methanooceanicella; species Methanooceanicella nereidis. The sequence goes on from NZ_PGCK01000008.1 coordinate 119,802, forward strand.
TCCTTAAGGCGCTCTTTAACGAGTTCTCCTATTCTTGCCTCGCCACTCGCTAATATCAGGGTGAAGGATAGTTTCTTGCCATTCTTGTCCATTATGCCGTCGCCATCGCTATCCTTCCAGCCAGCGTCAGCCAGTACCTGTTTTGCCTTATTGGCGTCATGCTCGTACTGCGGTATGTTTTCGTTGTACCAGATATGGTCCTGCGGGAGTATTCCCATGCTTCCGGGCTTTCCTGCTCCCCTGCCGACCTTCTCGACAAGTTCATCTCTGTCGATCGCGTATGCGAACGCCTGCCTTACAGCCTTATCCTTAAGGATGGAGTTCTTGTTCTCGTTAAAGGACAGTTCGTATCCCCATATAGCCGGCTGCTGGAATACGTATACGCCCGGGTCACTCTTGAACATGTCAATAGTATCGGGGGATAGTCCCGTGAAGTCTATTTCGTTCTGCTGGAACGAGACCAGCGAATCACTAACGGGTACGAACTCGATGTTCTTCACTCTGGGCGTTGGCCCCCAGAAGTTCTCGTTCGCCACAAACTTGTATGTGCCGTGCTCCTTGCTGTACTCGGCAAGCTTGTACGGGCCGGTACCGATAACAGCCTCGGGTGCGCTGTAAGTGTTCGGGTCAGAGACATCACTCCAGATATGCTCCGGGATTATCTTGAATGAATAAAGCTGGTATATGAACGGTGCGATGGGCTGGGAAAGGGTCATCTTGATCGTATGGTCATCGATGACGGTGACGCTCTCTATGGCAGACAGGTCAGCTCCGGACACCGGGGGGTGCGCCGTGACATATTCTATACTAAATTTGACGTCATCTGCAGTGAAGTCCTCTCTGTCCTGCCATTTTACGTTCTTTCTCAGGTAGAACGTGTACTCTTTACCATCTGCGCCAATATCCCATTTCTCGGCAAGCCATGGCACAATGCCCTTATCGTCCTTCTCTACAAGGGCATCAAAGATAAGGTTCATCTTGAAACTTCCCGGACCCCTGGGATAGTGCTGGAACGGTGTAGGATATCCATAATCCCCGCCCGCCAGATGAATGGTATCCACTATCCCTGGCGAAACGAACTGGCTTCCTGTGCCCGGGTTCTGCGTCGGGGTGCCTGAAGGATCTGGCTGTGACCGGGTCACGCATCCGGAAAATATCATCGTTAAACATAGACAGGCCGCTATAAGGCCCATAAAAAAATTATTCCTACGAATTTTTACAAAACCTTTCAAATTTGGTCTCATCGAACTACCTCTGTCTAAAGGGCTGACAATCGCTAGTTGTCGGTAATTTATGATAATTAGTAATAATATTTAAAAATATCGTAACACTAAAAGAGTAAAAATATTAATTATTTAAGTGAGTAAATAATCTTTATAAAATTTATTTTTAGAAAATCTCTCATAATTATCGCTTTACATTAAGATTATTTAATAAATTTTCATGTTATAGGTGATGTCTTAATGACATTAAATATACATAAAATTCTTAAATTAATGAAAAGTATTTTGTATAATAATAGTTATTACATTTTTTAAAGTTTGTAATACAAATTTAGAAACATTACAAATTTTCTAAAATGACAACGGGCGTTAAACATGAAGATAGCAGTTTGCGGAAAAGGCGGTTGCGGGAAGAGCACCGTGTCGGCATTGTTGGCTAAATGTATGGCGAAAAAGGGGAATAAAGTCCTTGTAGTGGATATCGACGAGTCCAACTATGGGCTTCACAGTCATCTAGGGCTTGATATGCCTGAAACCCTCATTGACCATTTCGGCGGTAAAAAGGAGTACGGCAAAAAGATGCAGGCGGCCAGGGAGGAGCAGAGGAATAGCATCTTTGACCGGAAATGGAAGATAGGGGACATACCTTCTGATCTCATAGCGTCAAAGGGCGGTATTAAACTCATTTCAGTGGGCAAGATCCAGGATTTCGGCGAGGGCTGTGCATGCCCGCTGGGATCTTTATCCAGGCAGTTTTTCGAGAATCTCGAGCTAAATGACAATGAGGTCGTAATAGCCGATACCGAGGCCGGTATCGAACACCTGGGCAGGTCTATTGAGCGCGGATTTGATTTCATCCTTATTATCGTCGATCCTTCCTACGAGTCCCTGAGGCTTTCGAAGAAGATAGAGGATATCACGAAGGATAATGTGGGCAAGGCCTATATTGTTCTTAACAGGGTCGAAGACGGTGTAAAGGACATTATGATGGGATCACTGGACAAAGATAAGGTAGCAGCGATCATACCGGTAAACAAGGATCTTTTCAAGGCGTCTCTTGCCGGGAAAGAGTTCGATTCCGATATTAGGGAGATAGATGGCCTGGCCGAATTCTTGATAAATAACAATTAAAATATTAAGGCAAAAAGAATGCTTATTTTTGCCATTTACTTTTTATTATCATCTAAGATAACTTAATCATTACATTAATGAATCGATGAATAACCTTTAAAAATTTTACATTTTTTATTTATTTATCAGTAATATATATTAATTAGTAACACTTTTTTTGTTATTGATAAGAATGTGAAAAGGGGATATTGTCGCAGGTTTCCCCGGTTACCTGTTAAAATGTGGCAAAGGATGGTTTCCGGTTTAATGCATTCTTAGAAAACCGAAGACCCCTCTTCAGGGGTCTTTATCTTTTATGGTCTTGATCATGGATCGATGCCTTTTTATCATATCGTTCGCCAGGGGCAGTTTTATCGTAAAAGATATGAACGGGATAAAAGGCCTTTAGATGACTTCGTGTTACCGGATCAATAATTTATATTACTAATTATATATTATTTTTCAAAAAACAGGATCATGACGATAATAAAAAAGAAGGTTTACCATCCTCTGGTGTATTCCTCAAAGCATGGTATGCAGACAAATCCGCCGTCCTGTACCCTTGCGCGGGACTCCGAGACCATCTCGCCGCACTTTGAACATTTGACGGACCTGAATATCATGGCCTTTTTTGGCACTTCAGCTTCGACATGCCTGATGTCGAACAATCTTTCCGCAGGAAGCCCCATTATCCTGCTGCAAACGCCCTCCTTACGGCGATCGAACTGGTACTTTTCGCTCTCGTCGGCCTCTCCGGACATGACCTTGCTCCTGAGCCTGCCCATTTCCGGGTCGATCTCGTCGATGCTGAACGTATCCTTCAAGGCTATCCTGACGGCCTTATCGTTCTTCCTGTCTATGAAAGTATATACGTTCTTGCCGTGATCCTTGAATATCAGGTTTCCTTTTCCGACAGTGCATCCAGTGACCACCTGGATTGCGTCAACTCCGCACGCGTCATTCTCGACGATGGCCACAAGGTCCTCATCGATATCTCGTTCCGCGGAAAGCTCTTTAATTGCGGTCTCAGCTGCCCTATAGCCTATGGTGAGGCCGGGGCAAGTGTGTCCATGGAACTCTACGACTTCATGAAAAGACTTTATTTTCGGCCCATGGTGATGATGTTCATGTTCATGTTCATGTTCATGTTCATGCTCATGGCTATGTTCATGGCTGTGATCGTGATCGTGATGATGGTGCTCGTGTTCATGTGAATGTTCTTTATGCATATTTTCACCAGCTTTTTTCATCCATTATTTATTAAATATCTATGAGGCATTATAGCCGATATTCTTTTCCCGGCTGACATCCCAGTGAAGGACGCATACAGTCCTTACCTTGCCGAGCTCATATTTTCCGTTAACCGAGCGGGAATGGATGAAGTCCCGCACTTTATTCACTTTTTCAGCGTCCATGAGTGTGAACGCACCGAAATACCTGACGAACTCCTCCGTCACTTCCTCTGCCGGGGCTCGAGAGCCCGACCTGTACCTGAATACCTTCAGCTTCGGATCCCTTCCGGAGTCGCACAGGACATTATAAGGATAAAGGATACGGAAAGCGTCGATGGTATAGCTTTTTTCCATGACCTCATTCCATAATCCGACCAGAAGCTCGAACTGAGTAAAGTCACCCGCGACATAGCAGCAACTTCTTCTTGAGAACTTTTCCATCCTGAAAAGAGAATACGTATCGTTAATACCCGGGCAAAATGCTGAAAAAACAAGATCATACTTCTTTTCCAGATCAAAAGTTTCCCATCTTGACTGGACCGGGCTAATATTCGTGAGACCGTTAACGTAAGCGGCCGATAACAGCTTTGAGATCATCATGCCGGACGGATCGAGTCCCGTAACATGGCTCGCATCCCGCGCAAAAGGAATTGCGTAAGTCCCGGTGCCGCATCCAATGTCCAGGACGGTATCACGAGGCTTGAACATCCCTTCTTCGTAAAGATAACGAATGACATCGTCGTTCATCGGGTCGCCGCACATGACCGGCTCGCAACACATTTCTGCGATATAGTCCCAGTATGCGTTCCATCCTGCTCCGATATCCCTATAATGTACGGCCGGAGATATCGTTAATGCGTTATCCCAGGCTTTTTTCCAGTCGGTCAGTTCAAGCATGCAGCTCATCCTGAATTTTTAAATTGAAGTAAAATTGAATATGTCGTGTTACTATTTAAAATTTGTTTAACACTTATTATTCAAAATAATTTTAAATATTATATAATATTAAATGCCGGGCATAATAATATACAAGAGGTGAACACTGATATTGATGATAATGCCCGGCTTTTAAAGGCGGTTACTTTACCACGTTTTTAGTGCATGCGTTTTGATAGGAGGGTTAAATTTGTCTTTTACGCATGTTTTTTACGTTTTAGTGGTTTGCTTTGTACTATTGGATCTCTCTGAGGATTCTTATGCATCATATTCTGATGCAATACAATAATTATCATATATAGTATTAATATTTTTCTTAAATGTAACACTAAATTTTAAAAATTTAATTATTCGTATAAAATTTGTTATGTACAATACAACAAGTATACTTTTAATGATAAAAATTTGTGATCAGAATAAATAAAAAAAGAATGGCCGGGGCTTATATCTGCCCCTGTACCTTCACTATCCTGGCGATGTCCGATCCGACATCGGAAGTTCCCGCTGTGCCGCCCAGGTCGTATGTCCTGACCTTTCCTTGCTTCAGGTTGGCCTCTATCGCCTTGACAATGGCATCAGCTGCCTGCTTCTCGCCGAGATGGTCGAGCAATAACGCGCCTGCCCATATCGTAGCTATCGGGTTGACCTTGTTCAGGCCCTTATACTTCGGCGCCGAGCCTCCCATGGGCTCGAACATGCTCGTGCCTTTCGGGTTGACGTTGCCGCCCGGGGCAAGTCCCAGGCCGCCCTGTATCATGGCGCCAAGGTCTGTGATTATATCGCCGAACATGTTGGGCGTGACCACTACGTCGAAGAACTCCGGGTTCTTGACGAACCACATGGTGACCGCGTCCACGAAATTAAAGTCGGTCTGCACGTCCGGGTAATTCTTCGCGGTCTCGGTGAACACGTCCCTCCAGAGGCCATAGCATTCCGTCATTACATTCGCCTTGTCCACGCTTGAAAGATGCTTGCGCCTCTGCCTGGCCAGGTCGAACGAGTATTCCATGATGCGCTTGGCGCCTTCCCTGCTAACAACGCCTATCTGGTAACCTATCTCGTCGCTGTCCGTCTCGATGTCGAGATTGAACTTTACGGCATAGATATCTCTCTTCAGCTCAAGCTCCTGCTTCTCCGCTCCCTTCTTCACGCGGCCGCCAAGGCCGACATAGAAGTCCTCGGTGTTCTCCCTGACCACCATGAAGTCTATGTCCTTTGAGGTCTTGTTCTTCAGCGGCGTCTCGACGCCATCGAGAAGCTTCACCGGCCTGAGATTGATGTACTGGTCATAGTAGAACCTCATCTTCAGCAGGACGCCTTTCTCAAGTATGCCTGCCTTGACCTTTCTCTCGTCGCCGAGCGAGCCGAGATATATTGCCCTGTATCTTCCAAGCTCTTTCAGCGACTCCTCGGAGATCGTCTCCCCTGTCGCGACATAGTGGTCTGCGCCGAAAGGCATGTGTATCCAGTCTACGTTAAAGCCGTATACTTCCCCGGCCGCCTCTATTACCTTTTTACCCTCGGCTATGACTTCCGGTCCTATGCCGTCGCCCGATATCACCGGTACTTTGTAAGTTGCCATTAATGATCCTCCCTTTAACCCCTGTTTTTCCTCTCCACAATCTTCCTGGTAAACTCTATGAGCCCGCCGCTCCTGACTATGTCCATCAGGAAATCGGGTATGGGAGTGGAACTGTATATCTCGTTCTTTGTGACGTTCTTTATGATACCTTTCTCCATGTCGACCTCGAGCATGTCGCCTTCGGCTATCCTGTCAGCGTCCTTGCATTCAAGCAGCGGTACGCCTATGTTCACAGAATTCCTGAAGAATATGCGCGCGAAGGATTTTGCTATTACGCACTTCACTCCTGCTCCCTTAATGGCTAAAGGCGCATGCTCTCTGCTCGAGCCGCAGCCGAAGTTCTCCCCGGCAACGATGAAGTCCCCTTCCTTTACGTTATCCTTGAACTCGGGCCTTACGCCTTCAAAGGCGTGCTTCGCCAGGTCCTTCGCGTCATTCAGTATAAGGAATCTGCCCGGTATCACCGCGTCAGTGTCGACGTCGTCGCCGAACTTCCATGCTTTTCCTGCCATCTTAAACACTCCTCGGGTCAGTTATCTTTCCTTTTATCGCGGACGCGGCAGCCGTCGCAGGCGAGCTAAGATATACGAACGCATCGGCGCTACCCTGCCTTCCCTTGAAGTTCCTGTTGGACGTCGCGATACAGACCTCTCCCGGTCCCAGCAGGCCGAAAGATCCGCCCATGCATGGTCCGCAGCACGGCGATTCCACCAGAGCGCCAGCGTTCATGAACTGCTCAACAAGGCCGGCCTTCAACGCCTTCATATATTCAGTCCTGGACGCGGGGATCACCAGCAGGCGGACGCCTTTAGCGACAGGCCTGTCGCCCATGATATCCGCTGCGATCTTTAGGTCCTCGAACCTCCCGTTCGTACAAGATCCCAGCAGCACCTGGTCGATCTTCTTACCCTCGACCTCTGTGACGTCCACGACGTTGTCCACATTATGGGGGCACGCTACCTGCGGCGGCATGTCGCTCACGTCATATTTCCTTATATCAGAGTAATTCGCGCCATCGTCGCTCTTAAGGTCCGTGTCCAGCTTATATCCCGGCACGCGTTCCTTTATGTACTCTTCCGTGATGCTGTCGGGCTCGATGATGCCGGCTTTTCCGCCCATCTCGATCGCCATGTTCGAGATGGTCATGCGCTGCGAGACATCCAGCGATTTTACGGCATCTCCCGCATATTCGCACGCCTTATATCTAGCTCCGTCAGCTCCGATGTCCCCGATTAGCTTTAAAATAATGTCCTTGGAGTAAACGCGCTCACCTAAACGGCCGTTTACCTCAAACCTGATGGTCTCAGGCACTCTAAACCATAACTTCCCAATAGCGAATACAGCTGCCATATCGGTGGAACCAATTCCGGTTGCGAACGCACCAAGGGAACCGTATGCACATGTATGCGAGTCGGAGCCCACGACGAGCTGTCCCGGTAACACGTGACCTTTCTCGGGCATGACCTGGTGGCATACGCCCTCGAAGATGTCATAGAAGTTCTTGATATCCTGCTCGGCCACGAACTTCCTTAACATGATGTGGTTCTGCGCCGCGTTAAGCGAATCCGCGGGCACCTGGTGGTCGAATAAAATGACTATCTTATCCGGGTCCCACACCTTCTTTTCTTTCTCATTCCTCATTATTTCGTAAAAGCCTTCGACAGCCAGAGGCCCCGTTATGTCGTGGGTCATCGCGCGGTCTATGTTAGCCAGCACGAAGTCCCCCGCCTTAACGGGCCTCTCTGCAGCCCGGCTGAAAATTTTTTCTGTTATGGTTTGTTTATCGGACATATTTATTCCAACCCATAATCTGCAGAACTCCTTATAAAACTAACCGTGCTAACATATAGCTCGGTCCTGAAGAAAAAGAAAATTAAGTGCCTGTTTTTATATCAATCAGGACTCCAGGCAGTCATCCTTTAATTCTTTTTTGATCAAGCCCAACACAAAGGCAACAAAGGACACGGTTTTCTTCACCACGAAGCGCTCGATGGGCTCAAGGGTACGCCATTTTTCACCACGAAGCGCGCAAAGGCGAGTAAGGTATACTAATTTTTAAAGTATATGATGATCTTCTAAAAAAGTCCTTTGTGAACCCTCGAGCCCTTAGCGCCCTTCGTGGTGGAAACTGGTGGTCCTTATTCGCCTTCGTGCGCTTTGTGGTTAAGAAAACCGTGTCCTTTGTTACCTTTGTGTCAAACTTGACCAAAGATGAACCAACATATATATCAAAAAATTACAGGACAGAGTGATTTGTAGATCCTTTAAAGTTTTCATGTCCCAAACTTTTAATATGGTTTAAGCATTAACTCTGGAAGAGCGTGCTAAGTATGTCTGACATTCTTGATATATACGAAAAAATAGGCGGAAAGGTCACCCAGAAGGAATTTAATAAGCTAATAGATGAAAAGATGGAGATAATGGGCGGCCTGTGCGATGAGCGCACGGCGGCGCTGCTCGTTGCCCATGACCTGGGTGTGGAAGGCGTCAACGCCATAAAGATCATCGACATTTCACTCGACAAGAAAAACGTGGAATTTTTAGGCAAGATCATAAGCGCATTCGAGCCCCGCGAGTTCAACAGAAATGACGGCACGGTCGGAAAAGTATGCACCATAACCGTCGGGGACGAAACGGGCGATGTACGGGTAACGCTCTGGGACGAGCTTGCAGAGGCCGTGAAGACCGGCGACCTGAAAGAGGGCGACGTAATAAGAGTAAAAGGATATGTCAAGGAAGGCCAGCAGGGGCTGGAAGTTCATTTAGGCAGGGGAGGCGGGATCTCTAAGGAAGAAGGTGAGACCGTCAACGTCAAGGACCCCATGATAAGCATCGGAGAAGTGCAGCTGGGAATGGGTAACATGTGCACCCGCGGCGTACTGCTCTCGAAGCAGGATATACGCACGTTCAACCGCAAGGACGGCTCCACCGGCTGCGTGACAGGCATCATCATAGGGGACGAGACGGGTAAGATAAAGGTCACCCTGTGGGACAATAAAGCCAAAGAGATCGACGGGTTCGAACCAGGGGACTCTATAGAGCTGCTGCACGGCTACACAAGGGAGTCCTTTGACGGCAGCGTAGAGATACAGGTCGGCAACAGGGGCATGATCAGGATGTCCGAGATACCCGTGAGATATGAAGAAAAGGTCACAAAGATCGGTGAGATAGAGCCTGACAAATTTTACAATATAAAGGGCATTGTGACGGGGATCGACGGAGTAAGGGAGTTCACTACCAGGGACGGAAAGCCCGGAAGGCTCTGCAGCGTTCATATCTCCGACGATAGCGGCCGTATAAGGGTCGTGTTCTGGGGAGAGCACGCAAACTTCGCAGAAGCGCTTTCAATAGGCGACGAGATACTCGTCACGGACGTCCAGTCAAGAGTGGGCTTCAGGGACGAGATGGAATTATCCGCGAACTGGCGCAGCACCGTAAGAAGGCTGAAGTGAATATGTTGCCCGGGCATATCGGGCTCTCATTTTTTCTGTAGAACAAACTATTTATTTTCAGTCGATCGATGAATAGTGTCATGATCGAGTCCCTGCCCTCATGGTCCGTTTACCTGTTCATCATACTCATATTGATAATAGACGTCATATCGTTCCTCGGCATAGTCCTGACCGGCGTGATACTGGTAGGACTGTTCACGGGCAAGATAGCATACGGCGTTCTGGAAAAGACTATATATTCGGCTTTGAACTTCGCCCTTTGCACGCTTGAGGACGCTCTTGAGGATTCCAGATATGGCGGTCTATCGATCTTTATCGTGCCGGTCGTTGTGGCGATTAAGATCGCCTACGGGATAGTAAGCGCCATAAAGAACTTATTCGAGGGGCTTCTAGGGCTGGGAGCAGGCATCGCCGGGATCGCTTTTATCGTTATCAACATCCTGGTGCTCGTCGTTATAAACGGGGCTCTCGTATGGCTTATCCTCAACTATGCGATCTGACGCTTTCGGATGATCAACAGTCTTCATGTGGTTGATTTTTATATTTTGTCTCTTTGAACTCTATTCTGAACTCCGTACCTATGCCATTGAAGAATTCGATCTTCCCGTCAAGCTGGTCGGTAAGGGTATATACCAGTTGAAGCCCAAGCGACCGGGAATTTTGAATATTGATATCTTTAGGCAGGCCTATCCCATTGTCTTTTACCATAAGCCTGTAATGCTCCCCGTCAAAATGTAGCTTTACTGCGACATCGCCTTTTCTATCGTCGGGGAACGCATGTTTCAACGAGTTCGATACAAGCTCGTTTATTATAAGGCCGCATGGTATCGCCGTATCTATGCTTAGATAGACATCGTCCACATCTACGTTTATCGATATGTCCCCGGAGTTTATCTTATACGAACGGAACAGGTGTGATACCAGGCTTATCACATATTCTCTAAAGCTTATCTTTGACAGGTCCTTAGACTGGTAAAGCCTCTCATGTAAAAGGGCCATCGACTTGATCCTGTTCTGGCTCTCGATGAACATATCCCTTGTACTTTTATCGGCAATATTGTTTGACTGCAAGTTTAAAAGGCTGGAAATGATCTGCAGATTATTTTTTACACGGTGATGTATTTCCTTCAAAAGGACTTCTTTTTCAGTCAGGGATCTCTTTATATGTTCCTCGGCCCGCTTTCGCCCGGTTATATCTCTCACAATTATCTGGATCACGGGAATGTCCTGATAGTAGAATGGCGTGGCAGAGATCTCGACATCGATCGTACTCCCGTCGGCCCGCTCAAGCTTTTCTTCAATTGACTGGATAGGGGTCATGTCCTCTTTCAAATTTTTCATCATTACATTACATTTTATTTTATCTACCGGCCTGATGAAGTCAAACATTGACTTACCTATTATTTCATCCGGGGAAGAACAACCTAAAAGCTTAGCTCCGGCATGATTTATGAATTTTATTTTCTCTTCGCCGCATATGGCGATCATATCCGGCGACATCTCTACAAGACCGCGATACCTCTCCTCGCTTTCCATTATGGCAGTTTCCGATATCTTGCTGATGGTGATATCCTGGATTATGGTCACAAAATGATATAGCTCAGTGCTGTATGCAGTTACCGATAACCATCTTTCCAGGCTCTCGCTGTAAGCCGTAAAACTTATGCCCTTTCCTGTCAGCGCGACCTTGCCGTAAGTCCCTATCCAGTCAAAGGTCTCATCTTTTATCCCTGGAAAGACCTCTGACGCTTTTTTACCTATAATGTCCTGTTTATTTCTGCCCATAATTTTTTCAAAAGCTTCATTGGTGTCAATGAAAATCGAATCGTACGGGCGGCCTATCTCGTCCAGCAATATCCTGTTATAGGAGAATCCATTAAGCATGTTCTGGAATAGTGAACGGTACATGAGCTCGCTTTTTTGAAGACTGTCCTTAGACCTGTTCAACGAGCCAAGCATGCCGTTAATATTACCGGCAAGTTCCGATAGCTCATCATCGCCCGGGATAGATACCCTGGCAGAGTTATTGCCCCTGGCCGTGATTTCGTTCACGCTCTTACTCAGGGCGTCAAGCCTTGACAGTACGGTCTTTTCGATCATGAACATCATCACTAATCCTAATACGAGACATACTGAAGTTATAGTGATCAGGAAAAAGATATTCGCTTCCTGGCCTTGATCGTAGATAGGTCTGGACGCGTCTACACTCAGGACGATCGCAGGAAACCCGTGAATATCATCCATCACTTTATATCCGTAGACCCGATCCGATGAAGGTATGTTCACATGGATCGGTTTGTCATGATCGATACCGGATATAGCGTCTTTATAGTCTTCAGGCAAGTCCGATGCGCCGAGAGTGTACATATTTACTGACAGGTGGACGATCCTGGATAGATCATTGATCTTTTTATCATCGAAAAACCGTCCCATTATAAGGGTGCCGGCCGGGGGGCCGGTCATATCACTTTTCAGGATGGGTCTGGCGATGACCGATGTAGGCATATCCTGCAGGACGATAAAACCGGATACCCTGCTATCTTCATCATCGCAAAGAAGAGCATCGTCATTGTATATGCAATCGACAAGGCCTTTAGGCACAGGGATCTCTTCTTGTGCGTTTAAGTCATAGGCCTTACTATATACTATATGTCCAGAACTATTTACATATACCATGAAGTTGACTTTTAAAGACTCATAAGTCGTGTCCTCCATATTTGATTGTAAATAATCCAGGTTCCCGTCCTCCATGAATCTATGAGAATCATCCCAGAATGCCCAATCGCGAACGGTATTATCCATGTTTGAAATATCATTTTCAAACAAGCTTTCTGCCTGATTGACCTTTTGAGAAATATCATATTCTTCGAGTGCCGTGAAACTGCCCAGTAAAATATACGTGGTGAATACATGGACTAAAATGGTCAAAGCTATCAGTGTCAATGAGAAAATGATTAGGGTCTTTTTTCGCAATCTCATCGATAAGCCTCTCTTCTGACACCTCTGAAGACCAGTTTCCTGACATCGCTATTATTGCTCGTTTATCACTGTAGACCAGGATTACTAGAAGCTATGGCTTAAAACATCGAAAATTTCGCCGTTTTAAGTATTATTATGATTGATTTGTGGAATATTCTGAAAACTGTTAGTATTCATTATATCTTAAAAGTATCCTATAAAATTGGTAATCGCATGATTATTATAATAGTATCCTCCTGATAACTAAAGGCTGACTGATGAATGCCTGCAGCGCTTTATTATAGCCCGCTATGATGTCCGGTGATAACCGGCTTACACTATTCGGTCTTTTCACTCGGCAACGGTAATATCAGTCCCTGGCATTACCATTAATTGAATAAAACCTTCTAAACTGTAAACTATAAAGGTAAGGTATAAATTAGACAGATAAAAATAAATATATTAATAATTAATTTATGGCAGCATCGCTTTTAGCTCTTGAGCTTATCTCTCATGTATCGGTGCTAAAGAAAAGGGGGTCCCGGGTAATGAACTCGATCGTATCGCTAAAAGGTGTAAATAAAAGTTACCTGATGGGCAAGCATGAGCTCCAGGTGTTAAAGAACATCGATCTTGACATAATGAGGGGGGAGTTCGTGAGCATCATGGGCCCTTCAGGGAGCGGTAAAAGCACTCTCATGAACCTCATCGGACTTCTGGACCGCCCCGGAAGCGGCGAGATAGCCATTAACGGAAAGGTCATTAATGGCCTGAACGACGTCGAGCTGTCACTGTTGAGGGGTAAGGAGATCGGGTTCATATTCCAGTCCTTTAACCTTGTCTCAAGGATGACGGCGCTCAAGAACGTGGAACTGCCGATGATATTCCAGAACATCGACCGGGCGCACAGAATAGAGATAGCCGGTAAGATACTGAATGATGTGGGGCTTGGAGATCGTATGGCCCATCGCCCCAGTGAGCTGTCCGGCGGCCAGAGGCAGCGTGTGGCTATCGCCCGCGCCCTGGTGAACGATCCTGCCATTTTACTGGCGGACGAGCCCACCGGCAATCTTGACACGAAGACCGGCGAAGAGATCATGCAGCTATTTACAGAGTTGAATAAAAAAGGCAGGACCATTGTAATGGTCACGCATGATCCCGACGTAGCCTCGTTCAGTAACAGGATAGTGAGGCTGAAGGACGGAGAGGTAATAGGAGACGAAAAAAAGTAATGTGGATGTCATTAGCTGATCAATATCATGAAGGAGATCATTATGAAGTTTGGTTTGAAGTGTTTTAGTATTTTTGTATTATTAGCGGTTTTATTATCAGTCCCCGCATTCGCGGGATCGGTCAAGCCCACGCTTGCAATCGTGGGCGATCCTGTAGTCGATCCCGGGTCTCTCATGGCAGGGGATACCGGAGAAATAACATTTACGATCACCAACTCATTAAAAACTGTGACAGGGGGAGAAACCACTACTGTCACAGATACGTACAATTATGGCTCCGGCACTTCCAATGGCCTGACTACGCCGTCGCATACCCAGACGACAACGACGACAAACTCGGACCTGCCGGATCCGATAAAGATCGAAAAAGTGTCTTTGATATCGGAAGCTCCAGTACGGGTCATCTCAGCCCCGTTCGAGAACGTCGGCTGTCTCGGGGCCGGTGACATAGCAAAGTTCACATTCCTGGTAAAGGCCGATGACAACGCCCCTGACGGCGTTTACTTCCTGAAGCTCATGGTCACGACCGATAACAGTGATGTATTCTTGAATTATCCGGTTTATGTTAAGGTGGATAATTCGGGTGTCAAGATGGTTTTGAGCGAGTCTCCGAAGGCTTTCACCACGGTCAAGAAGAGCGTAGTGTTCGACGTTTTCAACCTGAGGTCCAACACTATCAAGTCTGTCAGTGTCGTACCGGTAGGTGACGAGTTCGCGTTCAAGCCTGTCCAGGAGTACATTATCGGGGATATTGGCGCCGGAGAGATGTACACCGTGCAGTTCGACGTGTCAAGCAAGAACTCCTCCTACAACGGAAACCCGCAGTTCAAGGTAGTATACAAGAACGGTAACAACTGGCACGAGTCAGAGCCGATGACAGTATACGCAGACTCAGTAGATACGCAGAGCACCGCATCAAACGCGAATGACCAGACACTGTTATACGTGCTCGGGTTCATCGCTGTGGCCGCTATCCTTTTAGGTCTTGTGTACTTCTTTATGAGAGGTAAGAGGTCTAAGAAGTGAAAGCGCTGGATATTCTGGGTTACGCGTTCGCGGATTTCGCGAGCAACAAGTTCAAGACGATGATGAGCAGCCTGGGTATCATCATAGGTGTCATGGCGATAGTGGTAATGCTGACTTTAGGGGACGGCCTGTACCAGGGCGTAAGCCAGCAGTTCGGCGACCTTGAGCTTGATACTATGGCAGTGATGCCGGGGTCGATGTTCATGGGGCAGGAAATGAGGGACGTCGTACAGAAGCCGCCGGCCAAGCTGACGGACAGGGATGTGAGCGTCCTTTTAAATACTCCCGGAGTGCTTGAAGTATCTCCTCTGATAAGCGCGAGCTCTGTCGCTACGTACAAAGAAGAGAACAGGACTGTGTCCGTATCTGCTGTGATCCCTCAGTATGAGACGCGGCTTGCAGATAGCGTCGATAAGGGCAGGTTCCTGTCGCCGTCGGATAAATATGTAGTCGTTCTGGGAAGCAAGGTCGCGAACGGCACGTTCGGCAAAGTGATTCGGCCGGGCTCGTACATGACACTTACAAACCCGTATACCGGTAAATCACAAGATTACGTCGTTGCCGGCGTCTTAAAGGAGCGTAACGCCTCCATTCTCGTAGGCGACCCTAACTCTGCCATTTACATGACAATGACAGGAGTAAAGGGAATATCGGACCAGAGCACCTATAGCTACATAGGCATACGTGCCGATAGTGTCGAAACCGCTGAAGAGACGGCGGACAACGTAAGGGATTCCATGAAGAGGCTGCACAGGAACGAGGACTACATGGTCATGACGCAAAAGATGTTCGCGGACGCGATCAATGAAATATTTAACCTGATTAAATACACCCTGGCGGGCATCGGAGCCGTATCGCTTCTCGTAGGCGGCATAGGCATCACTAACGTCATGATGCTCACCGTGAAAGAGCGAGTCAAGGAGATAGGCCTGATGAAGGCTGTCGGCGCGACCACGGCGAACGTCCGCATCATATTCCTGACAGAGGCCGGACTTCTCGGCTTTATCAGCGGCGTTATAGGGATAGCTCTTGCATGGGCTATATCCGCCATCGTCGGAAACCTTGCGCAGCTGCCGATGGACATGTCGATACAGAATATCCTTATCGGTATCGCTTTCGGCCTGTTCACTACGGTCATCGCAGGAGTATACCCGGCGAACCAGGCGTCTAAACTGGACCCGATAGAGGCGCTGAGAACAGAGTAAACGGATTTCGAACCTGATATTTTTCAGGTTCAATTTTTATATGGTTAAAAGGTATTGTGTTATTTTTTTATTCTTCGTTTTTAGAGTGATGCTCTTGCGTTGTTCCTGTCGGATGGCAGGTAGACACGTAACCTCACAAAAACACAGAACCACAAAATTTTTTTATATGATTTTTAAGTGCACGAAATCTCAAAGAGTTTACTCACTAAATCTCTAAGGGCTCTAGTATCACCGTCAATGCACAAACAACTCGAATGCACGGCTCAACGCACTAACCTCTCTAAGTCACCAACGCTAAAACAAGGCCCGAACATTCTCCAAATCACGAAAGTTTAATATCCCGGTTTGTGTTCCCCTTGACCTATAGCAGGGATATTTGTCGTGTAAGCGTCAACCGTGCAGTTAAAATTTAGTGTTTTTGGAGAATGTTCGGGGTCTTGTTTTAGCGTTAGTGACTTAGAGCACTTCGAGCATTAAGCCGTGCATTTGAGACTTTAGTGCGTTGACGGTGATACTAGAGCCTTTGTGATTTGGTGAGCGAACCTTTGGGTTTTTGTGCCCTTAAATTCTAAAAAAAATTTTGTGTTTCCGTGTTTCTGTGAGGTTACGTGTCTACCTGCCATCCGACAGGAACAACCTAAAGATCATAGAAAAATCAATTTTCATCTACGAACTGAAAAGATTTAATCTATTATGTTGAAATCAACATCTTAGTACAGCGTTTTTCTAATTCCGAATATTACTTTCAATCCGCTTCCGATAACGTTGTATATATACAGAACTATTATAAAATCAGCCGTGAGGTATCAAAATGGCAGAAAGATTAACAATAGAGGATCTACCAGGCGTGGGACCTGCTACCGCCGAAAAGCTCAAAGAGGCAGGATATACATCAGTCGAAGCGATCGCTGTCGCATCGCCAGCAGAGCTTGCAGCCGCAGCGGAGGTCGGTGAGAATACCGCATCCAAGATAGTGGCGGCCGCAAAGAAGTGCGCGAACATTGGAGGGTTCGAGACCGGGGACACGGTCTTCGAGAGACGCAAGGCAGTAGGAAAGCTCAGGACCAATAGCAGCTCGCTGGACGAGCTTCTCGGCGGAGGAGTCGAGACGCAGTCTATAACCGAGTTCTACGGAGAGTTCGGCTCCGGTAAGACACAGGTCGCCCATCAGCTAGCCGTTAACGTACAGCTTCCCCCCGAAGAGGGCGGACTGAATGGCTCGGTAATAATGATAGACACCGAGAACACATTCAGGCCCGAGCGTATAGCCCAGATGGTAAAGGGCATCAAGGGCGGAGAGGACCTCGATCCTGAGGATTTCCTGAAGAATATACACGTTGCGCGCGCATACAATTCCAATCACCAGATATTACTTGTCGAGAGCGCTTTAGAGCTTGCAGAAAAGATGAGGGACTCGGACAAGCCTGTCAGGCTCATGATCGTGGACTCGCTGACTGCGCATTTCAGGAGCGAGTACGTGGGCAGAGGTACGCTGGCAGACAGGCAGCAGAAGCTTAACAAGCACATGCACGACCTTATGAGGTTTGGAGACCTGAACAACGCCGCCATAGTCGTGACGAACCAGGTACAGGCGAAGCCGGACGCGTTCTTCGGCGACCCGACGAGGCCCGTAGGCGGACATATAGTCGGACACACAGCCACATTCCGTCTGTATCTCAGGAAATCCAAGGGCGAAAAGAGAATAGCGAGGCTTGTTGACTCGCCGAACCTGCCAGAGGGAGAGGCAATATTCTCGGTCACGACCGACGGGCTAAGGGATTAAATACTTTAAACCCTTCGTCCTTTTTATTATTTCTACATCATTCTGGCATATAAGTGCCTCTATCTCACTAAAAAGGTCACCAAGGACACGGCTTTTCACCACGAAATCTTTGATGAGCGGTGTTTTGCTCAGGTTTTAAGGATGAAAAGATCATTTTGTGGTCCATAGTCTATATTGTGTTTTTTGGCCGGTTTTAATCGAAACTTTAAAAAGTTTTTTCATGGAAGGTCACTAAGGCGAATAAGGATTACCAGTTTCCACCACGAAGCGCTCAAAGGCGAGTAAGGTACACAAATTTTTTCATATGATTAATCTTCTAAAAAAAGTCCTTTGTGAACCCTCGAGCCCTTAGCGCCCTTCGTGGTGGAAACTGGTGTACCCTTGTGCCCGTTGTGCGCTTTGTGGTGAAAGCTAGTGTACCTTGTTCGCCTTCGTGCGCTTTGTGGTGGAAAAAACCGTGTCCTGGGTGACCTTTGTGGTTAACAAAGAGATCGATTATATGGAGTAAACCAATATGCAATGATCAGTATGTTGACACCAGGATCCCGTCCTGCATCAGAATATTATATCATGAGTTTTTATACATATAGTGAGGCAAATTTTGCGCTTATCTAAGGGAGATAATATGAAGGTATTCGGCATAAGCGGAAGTCCAAGGGAGGGCGGTACGCATTTCGCGGTCAACTACGCTCTCGACATATTACAGGAAAAAGGGTGCGAGGTAAGGTATTTTTCGGCCAGGGCGAAGGACATTAAGTTTTGCATACACTGCGATTACTGCATCAGGAAAAAAGAGGGGTGTGTGCATAAAGACTCGCTGCTTGAGTTTTATGAAGGTATGATCTGGGCGGACGGCATCATCATGGGAACTCCTGCATACCAGGGTAACCTTTCAGGCCAGCTGAAGACGATGATGGACCGGTGCAGGGCAATACTCGCAAAGGATCCTCTCATACTAAAGGGCAAAGTAGGCATGGGGCTTGCGGTCGGAGGGGACCGTATGGGCGGACAGGAGCCCGCTATAAGGACTATCCATGATTTTTACATCATAAATGAAATGATACCTGTCGGCGGCGGCTCCTGGGGGGCTAACCTCGGGGGTACGCTGTGGTCAAAGGATAAGGGACAGGAAGGGGTATCGCAGGACGAGGAAGGGTTAAGGGCTTTAAGAAAGACTGTGAAAAAATTCTATGGTATGCTAAGCGAGTTAAAAAGTGACGATGCATCGGAATAGGTGATACTATGGTCAGGATAGCATGGGGAATAACCGGATGCGGCGATAAGATCGAGCAGATCGCTAAGATCATGATCGAGATGAAGAAAAAACATGACCTGCATGTCGATATCTATTGCTCTAAAAATGCGGTCATGGTGCTTAAGTGGTATAAGCTCTGGCAGCAATTGCAGGACGAGTTCTACGACCTTCGGGTGGAGGTCAATCCAAACGCGCCTTTCCTGGTAGGGAAGCTGCAGACGGGGCATTATGACATGTTCCTGGTGGCGCCGATGACGGCCAACACGACTGCAAAGATAGCCTATGGCATATCCGATACATTACTGTCTAACGCCGTGTCGCAGGGAGCAAAGGCCCGTGTCCCGATATATGTTTACCCGCCGGATAACAAGAAAGGCGAACTTGAGACGATCCTTCCGGGAGGAAAAAAACTGACGCTTTACATCAGGGACGTCGACGTCGAGAACGTCGATAAGCTCAGAAAGATGGAGAGTATCAGCGTGCTTGAGAACGTCGATGACATCCAGAAGGTAATAGAGGAGCATGTGGCTAAGGAAAAGGCCATGATGAAAACGGAATGATTTATTTATTTTGACCATGTTTTTTGTCTGGAGGCTTTTTCCATTAAATACGACATTAAAGCCATAGTTGTAGACATCGACGGTACGATAACGGATATGAAGAGGCACGTGAGCCTTGACGCGGTAAAGGCGATAAGAGCGCTTCCCATACCTGTCATTCTTGCCACCGGCAACGTGATATGTTTTGTCCGTGCGGCTGCAAAGCTCATCGGGGCCAGCGATACGATGATAGGGGAGAACGGCGGCGTCATACTGGTGGGATATGATTCCGAGCCCATGGTGCTGGCCGATATAGGGAGATGCAGGCAGGCAAGGGATCTGCTCATGAAAGAGTTCCCCGGCCTCACCCCGCTCGACGAGGCCTATCGTAAGTCTGAGCTGGCTTTTAGAAGAAATATCGATGTCGAAAGAGCAAAATCCCTGGTCTCGGAAAAGTTCAGCGACCTGGAGATCGTGGATACACAGTTCGCGCTCCACCTTAAGAACAAGAACGTGAATAAAGGCACAGGCCTTAAAAAGATAGCTTCGATCATGGGGCTAAAGCCGGAGAACTTTGCCGCCATGGGCGACTCGGAGAACGATCTGCCGATGCTTGAGACGGCAGGCGTAAGCATTTCGGTAGGCAACGCTGCACCGGAAATAAAGGGGATCTCTACATATGTATGCAGAGAAAAATACGGTGAAGGCGCAGCCGAAGGTTTTGAGTGGCTAAAAAGACAATTATGATCAGGCTCATCAAATTATGATGCTCGAACATTTTTAAGATTTTTACATTGTAATATGGAATGCAATAATCGACAAAATCCCTGTCAGGCTACTTATAATAAGGGGCGTTTTATTTATTAACTTATAATTTATTCTGTAAACGCCAAAATATTTATTACTTAGCCAACAAACCATATAAGCCGATATTATGGAAAACGTGCCTGAAAACCTAAAAACTTTTAAGAATGCCATACTCTTTTTGATAATATTTCAATGCCTGATAGTCATGGGCATGGTCACGTTCCTTCTATATTCTTTTGTCGGAGAGTATCTCAGTATAGTGACGGTAATATCCGCCATGCTTTTATTAATGGTCTGCCTTCCTGTCTCGATACACCTTTACCTGTCCGCAAAAGAAAAAGACCTGAAGACTTTATTCAAGTATATGGTACTCAATTTTCTCCTGCTTTCCATATCCGGGATAATATGGTACCTTGTTCCTGCGTCTTTTAACTGGCATCTATTACCCTATATTGGAAAAATGTTGATGCTGATAGCCTGCGGTATATTGCCTCTCAGCCTATTAATCATAATCAGGCATCCTCAGATCGACATAAGGCCCGTTCACAAGTATATCGCCGTCCTGCTCAATATAGCGGCAGGGATCGGGATATTGTATTTCATAATGGCGAATATCGGCGGGAGCGGGAATTATTATGACATTTTCATCTACGGCCTGTGCATATTTATCGATACAGGCATATTGATATATTCCGCTTTTTTAATAATGGCATACTCGACGCCAAAGTTCAGGTATGCGTTTTTCATCTGGTTCCTATTCTTCTTTTTCAGCATCATAGGGGATTCATTTAACTTACTGGGCTATATGGGGCTGTATGATACTTTAGAGTACTCTCAGATCTTTTATGACGTCATGCTTATCCTGGGCTCCGCCGGACTTATTTTATACTCTATGGCCTATGCTAGGCCCAGGGCGCTTGCATGCTTAAGCAGGAAACATGACCGATCCGCGGATATGGGCTATGAAAGGGTCTTAACAGTCCCGGGGTCAATGTGTGTATGTGACCATGGTGGAAATGCAGTGATGATGAGCGACTCTTTCATCGACATGTTAAAACTGTCCGGGAACCGCCGCCAGATGTTCAACATTCTCATGTACGCCGGAGCATCTATCGACGGCCAGAAGGCGATAAAAAGGATCAGAGAAGGAGATGCCGTAACGATTAACGGCATTAAATACTTTGATGAAAAAGACGGCTCAAGGATCCTATCATTGAAAGTATTTCCAATGTTCTCGAACGACGGAAAAATATCAAGCTACATAGCCGTGGCCGAAGAGAATAAAAAATCATAGGAAGGGACATATGATCGTTATGCTGCCCGAAAGCACTGTAAGACGGCTTTGGGGTTTTCAATATCGGATATAATGAATGTAAAATTAAAAAATAATATTTTATTGATCCGCAGCATCAATCCACTCGGATCACTGCAAGCGCATTCTCGTTCTTATAGTTATAGAACCCGGGCGCAGTGATCTCCATTGTCAGATACCCGGAATTCTGGTTCGCGTTCAGTTTTATGGCATTTGTATTGTTTATTTTTGCGATCCCGCTCTTATCGGTATCATCCGAACCCGCCCCCGACAGCCCGTGCAAGATGACGCTCGCGCCGCTGACCGGCGCTCCATCGCCGTCGGTCACCTTAACGACACAGCTCCATGTCTTTTCCACTACCCCCGCTCCCGATGACGATACGCGTAGAAGGTTGCCGTCCTTGCTGTTCACGCTTATCACCGATGCCGTCAATGTTTTTTGAGGCTTGAACCCGTTTATCGCGGAAACCATCGCCGCAAGGGCTACTACGCCGACAACAAGCACGACGATCAGGTGTACCGGTAATCCCTCTACGCCCCTTTCATCATCGAATAATCGTCTTCTGTCTTTCACCATAATGCTCACTTTCAATTTATTGAAAATAAGTAATCGCTTAACATATAAATAATTTTCACTAAAATGAAAAATACTATAGCATGCCTTGAAACAGCGTTCCAGCCATGGCAGTCGTCAGCGTGAATACGGTTATTGATATGGGCAGAGTGTTCCCCAGGCTATACATGAACTCATACCGGTCATCGCCATGCTCTATGCCGTTGACGAACCTGAGCAGTATTATGACTAAAAATATCAGGTATATGCCTACGATCAGGACGAATTCGTCCGGCGAAACCAGCGGTGCGCTAAATTCCGGCACCATGGGAAAATAGGACCTTGCGCTTTCCGGTATTCCCTGCATGTTCTTTATCGTGTCTTTTACTACGTTCGTCACAGCTTCGGATAAGGCGAGAGTGATCCCCCCTATGAACGGCGCGAAGATCACGCATGTGGTCTTTAACATGCCCGTCATGGTCATAAGCATCTTTTTGATCTCATCCTCTATTGACTGAAGCTCCTTCAGGTGATCAGCGAGCCTTATGACAGAGTTCCCGGCCACATAGCCGCTTTTTCCCGCGCTCTCAATAAGCATGCTTATCGTCGTTTTGATCCTGTCCGAATATATGCGGGAAAAAGCACCATACTCCGGGTCCAGCACCGCGCCATTCAGCGTCGTTCTCAGGCATCTTATGTTGAACGATGCCCCGAAATAAGCATTGCCTATGGCAGTGCCGGAAAATATCTTTGATGTATACGCAAATGCTTCTTCAGGAGATCTTCCCTCCGATATACGCCTTCCCAGGACAAAGAGCGAGTCAGCGAAATCGGCTTCCATCGCAGCTATATTGTCCCTTATCCTTTTATACGGCCCGTAAACGGCTATGCAATAAACGAATATCCCTGTGCCGATGCCCCATACGATGAATATCGAGTTAGGCAGGGGCAGCAGGCCTTGAGGTACGAGCAGGTACAAAATGCATACGCACGCTCCGCAAATGACTGAAACGATTCCCCATACTATACGGGGAAGCCTGGATATGTCAGGATGGCTGTCCGGTATTTCGGGCGGGGAAAATGCCGCAGGGCGTCCCATAAGGATGGAATGGGCGTACAGTAAAGTTATGAGGGGAAAGATAACATCATATAAAAGCACAAGCTGAACGGAATTCACACGAAAGCCGACGACAGCAGCCGCAGGAAGCATTGCGACCATTGCCAGCGGTATCATGACGAATATCGAATATAATATAAGCGTGGGCGAGTGAAGCGAACCTGAAAACTTTTCCATCAGCCCCTTTGTACCAGACAATACGACTTCAAGTGACCTGTTAAGCGATATTGTTCTCATCGCCTCGCTTTTTTCACATGTGGAGCTCTTTATCAGGAATATAGAACGCTTAAAATGCTCACTATAGCTGCCCCAGTTTCCCGCGAAGGCCGTGAGCGCATCATCGATACTGTCGTACGCCCTCATCTGGATATCCCACATTAGTTTTTTAACGTCTCTGGCAAGCTGTCTTTTTGAGTTACTTGCCGCGAAAGTAAGGGCAATTTCCAGGTTAGGGTTTAGTTTCATGGACATGACTATATAGCTTATCACCTCCGGAACGTCCCCCAGGGAGTGAACCTTCATGTATGCCGCTTTTCGCTTAGGGTACTCTCCCGTATATATGAATGCCAGCAAAGGCACGATGCCTGCGCACAGGGCCAGTACTATGGAGGTCATGCTGTCCATCATGCTAAGGAAAAACGCTCCGATCCCCGCGGCCACTACAAGTAAAAAAGCCATAACAGAGCAGATGAACGCGAAAGACAGAACCTCCCATGGCTCGGCCTCGATGCCGGCAAACCTGAGCGAAGCGCTCATTTTATCGCTCGTATTGTCCATAAAATACTTTTTTATTTTTTCCGGCTCGATCAGTTTGCACAATAATTTAAATGATGACCTGCAGGCGAGAGTGTAAGTATCCTCCGGCATGCTCACGCCCCGTTAAAAAATGTTCGGGAGAACCACTTTTTCCATTCTTCTTCAGCTTTAAAGTGATCGATATTTCCGTCCGCGTCTCTATTCCTGTCGCAGGACACCCTGAACATGTTCAAACATCTGGAATAGTTATGAGCTTCCATGACCTGCGGAAGCATGGAACCGGCTTCCGCTATATGGCTCTTCATCCTTCCTCTGTAAAGGATCTCTTTACCCGCCTCTTCGAGGCTTATTCCCCATTTTTTTGCGATCTTCTGTATAGACTCCGAGCGTCCCGTATCGATCCTGTCGCTTGACATCAGCTCATCCGAAGACGGATCGTACGTCATCAGATCATTGAAAACGCTTTCGGGATCATCATTTGACTGGCCTTTGATGACTTCCGCGACCTGCAAGACCCTTCTTTCTCGCGACATGCTTCCCCCCGGCCTTACCGTGGAACAGATCACCACAACGTCAGTGGACTTAAAAGATGCGGGCGGGACGCCTATATCATGCACGACTCTCTCATAAACGTCCCTGCATGAAGCTCCATGTATGGTGCCCATGACAGAGTTTCCCGAGGCCCCCACCCTCATTGCCTCATAAAGCGACTTTGCTTCCAGCCCTCGTACTTCGCCCAGTATCAGTGCCGACTCACCCAGCCTCAAAGCAGCTCTCAGGGCATCGGAGGCCTGAAACTCAGCTTCCGAGCCCGATACCGCAGCCCTCGTATTAATGCTTTGAGCCTTCCACCCGTGCCTTTGCATGTCCTCTACCGGGAGCTCCGGCGTATCCTCTATGACCAGTATGCGATAACACTGGGGTATTTCCAGCATGAGCGAGCTTAACAGCGAAGTCTTTCCGGCGCCTCTTGACCCTGTTACAAGCATGGAGGACTGCCCGTCCACAAGGAATGATAAAAGCCCTGCGGTATAGGGTGATAGCATTTTCAGGCTTATTAGCTGGGGAAGCGTCCAGGGCGTCTTCTTATGCCGCCTGAACGCATACGCAAGGCCCCTGGTCAGCGGGCTGCCTATGACCGACACTCTCGTATGAAAATCCCCGAGGTCCATATCGAGCACGGGATTAGCTTCCGAGAACGGCCTGCCCGATATGGCCCTCAGCCTGGATATCATAGACTCAACGTCGCTCTCGGATAAAAAAACGTTACTTGCGCACTCTTCGCCATCAACGACTACGTGAAGCGGGTTCAATCCGACCGGAGCGTTGACATATGCATCCTGTATATGGGGGTCGTTAAGGATGTCTTCCAGTATCCCCAGGCCGCTCGTATACTTGACCAGCACAGCAGTAAGGCTTTCAAGCCTCGAGACATCCATTTTGATATTCCTGGCCATTGCCTCTTTAGCCAGAGATGTCTTCGCATGCCTGGTAAAAAAAGGCCTGACATTAGAGCTGTCCAAAAAGTCGATAGTGTCAGGGCGATGTTTCAGAAGGCGGTCCCTGGCACCGACTATGAGGGCCAGGTCGTTTTCATCCATGGCATATTCCCATGGTACAACGAAATATAGCTTCTCCAGGCTTCCCGGGAGCTCATAGATCGACACATGAAGCGGATGCGCAAGGTTATCGCCTTCGACGTCGTATGATCTGATAAAGACGGATTCGGCCGGAGGCTCCATAAGTATTTTCGTGTTCGAGAAACGCGGCATGACATACGGTACGGGTTTCTCGCGGGGGAATGAACGATCCCGGCCCACAATACCGGATATCTTGATCAATTCTCTTATGAACGCGTTGTATCTTTCAACACAATGGCTGCAATGCCCGGATCCCTGGATGGGATCAATATCTCTTATCAGGGATCTTATAAGTCCCTGAAATTTTATCGGGTCGTCGCATGACGTTTCGAGGATATCCATAATGTTATGATGTCTGGAGGCATCGCATTTGCCGCACCCGTATTTTGACATGGTGGATAAATGAAGATCAAGATCGTCTTTGAACGAGACGATACTTAGAATAGTGTCAAGGGAATCTCCGCTATACTCCCTCACAAGGTTCCTTTTCAATAGCAGCCTGTCAACACCGCCTCTTCCTGAAAGGCTCTTGATCATTCCCCTCCTGCAATTATTGTCGTCAAAGGTGGACCTGTTTTTACATAATGAACAATCTATCGTGGCATCCATACCCCGATACCCTGCGTTAAACCGTACCGGACAATATGATTCACAGCGCTTATTTTGTCTATCAATTCCCAAAAGCCGCTCATATGTCCTTGCTATCCGCTCGTACGTCACTGCAGGGCTGATATGTAACATAATTACACCAAATTGCAACTAAGTAAATTAATGTCTTATGATAAATAATTTATCTTAAACAGCCCTAAAAGATGGATCAGAATATAAAATCATTAATATGCGGCCCATATTTACAAAAAATTGTTTAATATTTTAATATCGTTAATATATCTGTAAGTTTTAAAGTCCTCCGATAATGCAGTAATCTGTTTTCAATGGTCTCTAACGGAGGACGGTCCATGGATGAACTTAAAGGTGTAAAGATATGTTTCATAGCAGATGACGGGTTTGAGGATACCGAATTAATGTACCCGCTTTTAAGGCTAAAGTACGAATGCGGTGCTGACGTGACGATCGCCGGAGTGAATAAAGGCGAGACCATCAAAGGAAAAATGGGGCTCGTAGTAAATACAGATATGACCTTTAAAGAGCTAAAGCCGGAAAAATTTGACGCGCTAGTGATCCCCGGCGGTCAAAGCCCTGACCACATTCGAATCTATCCCGAATTGATCAAGTTCGTACAAAATTTTGATAAGACAGGAAAGCCTGTAGCGTCCATCTGTCACGGCATACAGGTATTGATAACGGCGAAGGTACTTGAAGGAAGGAAAGCTACGGGCTGGAAATCCCTTGTAGTGGACATTGAGAACGCCGGGGCAAAATATGTCGATAAGGCTCTTGTCATGGATGGCCAGTACATATTTTCCAGACAGCCATCAGACCTGGGATATTTCTGCGATGCTATTATCAGCTCGCTGGTGAAAGCGCCGAAACGTGAAACCGAGAAAAGAAAGATCGCGATAAAGAGATGATCATGTTCTTCATTGACCGGCGCGATGCAGGAAAAAAGCTGGCTGAAAAGCTATCGGTATACAGGGGCGAGAAAATTTTCGTAATGGCGATACCCAGGGGCGGAGTTCCCATAGGTTATGAGATATCCAGAAGACTGCAGGTCCCTCTCGATCTTATCGTGCCAAGAAAATTACCGATACCATGGAGCCCCGAGGCAGGATTCGGGGCAGTGGCACCTGACGGCACTGTCGTTTTAAATGAAGAGCTTTTAGCCGGCCTGGGACTGACCGATAGGGAGATCTCGGATATCGCCGAAGAGGTTCTTGGGGAGGTTCGAAGAAGGCTAAGGACTTACCGTGGGGACAGGCCTTTTCCGGACCTCTCCGGAAAGACTGTCATAGTCGTGGATGACGGCCTGGCGTCAGGATATACGATGATAGCGGCGGTAAGGGCTCTAAAGAAACAGGACCCGAAAAAAGTGATCGTAGCGGTGCCTGTAAGCCCGGCTTCCGCTGTAAAAAAATTGTCGCAGGAAGCAGATGAAGTCATCACTCTACATACTCAGCCATTCGGCCCGTTCGCCGTGGCCAGTTTTTATGAAAGCTTCCCGGACCTTACTGATGAGGAAGTGATGGACCTGATAAATGAAAGCCTCTCTATGGCACGATCCTGAACGCTATCTCGATCACTCTGTCACGAAGGCGGATATGAAGGACATTATTTTTTCACATCAAAGGCAAGTAATGGGCATAAAGTGAATTTATTGAATATTTGAATCTGATGGATAACTTTATTTATTTTCAATATAATGTAATTAAATATGCTGTACGGCGATAAAAGGTATCTTCTAGGACGAAGGGACGGAGGATCTGACGGACTGTTGTTCCTTGGAAGGTATCTGGCACTTGATGGCTCGTCAGGGTCTCCTGTATTTTTGGATGTTTTAAAGCCGCATGCCATTCTCATTTGCGGAAAAAGGGGTTATGGCAAGTCATATACCATGGGGACGATTATAGAGGAGTTCGCACGCCTTCCCGCAGGGATAAGAAATAACTTTTCTGTGATCGTGGTCGACACTATGGGAATTTTTACATGTATGGGTTCCCCGAACCTGGCAGAGAAAAAATACCTTGAGAGCGAAGGCTTATCCCCCGAAGGATTAAATATCAAGATCTTCGCCCCCGGTATACATACCGGACGATATGATGACGTCGATGCGCTTACTTTTAAGATACCATCATCTTCATTATCGCCATATGATTATTGTGAGCTACTGGGTGTCGACCCGCTTAGCCCGCATGGGGCTGTACTTGCAGGTGCCATATGTTCCAGAAATAAATTTTCGATAGAGGACCTGATCGCAGAGATAAATTCTTCCGATGCGACCGATGATGTCCGATCTTCTTTGAACGGGCTGCTGACGATGATCTCAGCGTGGGACATCTTTTCCGCAGATGCCGATTATTCTCAGATAATGGAACCGGGGTCGGTGAACATTATCGATCTTAGCGGATACGGGCACGAGCCGGGGATAAAGTCCTGCATAGTGGCATCATTGTCCAGGGCGCTGTATGACATCAGGGTGGAAGCGAGGAGAAAAGAAAACACGGGATATCGAAGGACTCCACTCGTGTGGATGTTCATCGACGAAGCCCATATGTTCATGGATACCGGTGCGGGCAATGTGCTGATAAACGAGTGGCTCAGGCAGGGAAGGCAGCCGGGTCTATCATTGGTGCTCGCGACGCAGAGGCCTTCCGCTTTAGGAAGGGATGTCCTGTCACAGGCGGATATGATCATTTGCCACCGCCTGACGTTAAGGGATGACATCGAAGCGCTGGAAAAAGCAAGGCCATCATATGTAAAAGAGCCTGTGAACGAAGCATTATCAAGGCTTGGGGCAATAAGGGGCGCAGCAGTGATCGTGGACGATACCACCGAGTCGTATCATGTAGTAAAGGTCCGTCCGAGAGTCAGCCTGCATGGAGGGGGAGAGCCAATTGTTCGCAACGTGGATTGACCTGCTTTCTATATCCCTGGCATTTTTTTGCATGGCTATAGCGGCTTATGTAGACTGCAGGACTATGAGAATACCGAACAGGCTTACATTGCCTTTCATATTATCTGGCATAGGGCTTCTGGCATTTAGATGCTTTTTCGGTTCGTCAATCATTGAGGCTTTCTTGACCTGCCTCATCTCTTATCTCTACGTATACGCGTTATGGAGATGCGGACTATGGGGAGGCGGCGACGCAAAGGCGACACTGGCGATATTCCTTTTACTATCCCCTGTGTATCCGCCTTTGATGTTCATGGCCGGATTTTCCGTATGCCTTTCAATAGCGCTGTTTACCAGACACTTCCTGATAGAGGCCATTTATGCGATGGTCCGTGGAAAGTTAAGGGCCATATTTATAGCATCGCTACCTGTCAGTATCTTTCTAATATCATTCATTCTCCTTTCACCGCATGGGTCATTCATTGCATTTATCGGGAGCTTTTTAGCGATCGCTATTATCTCCGACGTTATGTCAGCATATATCCCTTATTCGGAAAGAATAGTGTTAGATGCAGGGCATCCGGAACAGGCGTGCGGCAGGGTACTTGCCGAAGATATCTACCTTATCGGAGATACTATGACGAGAAAGTCAAGACCTCCGGGATTTTTTCACGCTGCCATTTGTCATATACTCGACAGGCGCAGCGAGCTAAAACCGCTATTGCCATGCAGGAAAACCGGCCTGACAAAGGACGATATATGCATGTTGAACAAATATACGGATAGCGTAGAGGTGATCATTCAGCGCCCGATGGGCCCTGCGTTATTATTCTCGCTCCTGCTTTCTCTTCCATTCACCTGTATTTTTCCGGGGTTGATATTATCCTGACCGATGAAACAGGGGTCGATTCATTTCCTGTGGAGATGGCGGGATGCCTGATATTGCTGGCGCTGATCATGAGCCTTACCCTATACGGTCTTAACAATGCCGTGATCCTGGCAAATACGGCATCGGTAGATGCCCAGCTACTTAAGTTAAAAGATGAATGCAAGTCAATGTTGTTGTCCCCTGCAGGAAATGTAATGGATACCACTTCAACTCCGGGCCTAACAAGGAAGGTATCCCTCACTCTCCCGGATAGTGTCGAATACGTCTCTTTCGGGTTCGATCCATGTTCGGGGAATTCGCATGAAGGGACTATATACTATAATGTCGCCGGCACGAAAAAAGCGGTGATAGTGGATGAAAGAGTATCTTTTAGAGAATCGTCCGAAGAAGGCAGTAAAATGCCATCGCAACGATATCTGATGATCACTTCCGGGGGCAGATATGAGATAATCTTTGAGCTTGTTTACGATCCAGCTTCAGGTAAAAAATATCTGGTCTCATACGATATGAGCTATTAGCGCCGCTATTATTTTTTCGTTTCCTGGAAAGTTATTATGAATTCCGTGCCATTTTCTCTATTCAGCTCTATGGTCCCGCCTAGCTGGCATGATAATGTATTTACGAGCTGAAGGCCAAGGGTCTCTGTGTTCTTGAAGTCCAGGCCGCCGGGGAACCCGATACCGTTGTCCCCGACTTTTAGTATAAATGTGATGCCTTCCTCGGTGTAATCACGGTTCAGCTCTATCCAGACTTCGCCGCTTCTTCCCCGGGGGAAAGCATATTTTAATGAATTGGACACAAGCTCGTTGATTATAAGCCCGCAAGGTATCGCGGTGTCAATGCCCAGGGATACTCTGTTTATTTTCGTTTTCAGGGTGATGTTGTTCTTGTATGCACCGTATGAATGGAATAAGTTATTTGTAAGGCTGCGGATATATTCGGCGAAATCTATCTTTGCCAGGTCTTTGGAAAGATATAGTTTTTCATGGATAAGGGCCATGGACTTGACGCGGTTCTGGCTTTCCCTGAACATGCCGAGAGCTTCCCTGTCCTTGACATATCCCGACTGGAGGTTGAGCAGGCTCGATATTATCTGCAGGTTATTTTTAACGCGGTGATGTATCTCTCTTAATAGCACCTCTTTTTCCTTCAGGGACTCCTTTATCATATCTTCCGCTTTTTTCTCGATCGTTATGTCGCGGAGCAGCTCTATCGCACCTATTATTTGCCCGTTAGCATCTCTTATCGGGGCGCTGCTGCCTCTTACGATGATGACATCGTTATCCTTCGTGGTGGCGGTCGTCTCATATCCCCTGACAATGTCGACCTTTTTCCAGCAATCGTCGCCCAGGCAATAGTTGTGGCAGATAGGCATCTTGAATATGTCATAGCACTTCCTTCCTATCGCCTCATCAAGCTGATATCCCGTCAGCTTGGCAGCGGGCTCGTTAAAAAATGTGATGTTCCGGTCGTTATCCACTACGAACATCGGATCGGAGATGCCTTTCAGGATAGACTCATTATAGTTTATACGGTACTTGATGTTATTCACCATGTAATGTACCATCTTTTTGATGGCGTTGCTGAGCTCTCCTATCTCGCCGCCTTTAGCGTCCGTCTCGACCTTGACATCCAGGTCTCCTGCGGCTATCTTGTTAGCGATGATCACAAGCTTGTCTATGGGTTTTGTGACCCTTGTGACTACGGCATAGCCTATGCCGACCGAAAGCATGGATGCGATTATCGCAATGGCCGCCGCCTGGACCTGCATGTTATTGAGCTCTACAAGCCCGGGCCCTATGTCATACCCTACGAAAAGCATTCCCACGATCTCGTCTTCGCCGTTTCTCAGCGGCTCGTAGTGGACGTAAAGGTCCCAGTAATCATAAACTTTTAAGGTACCTCTTACGACCTCTCCTTTATTAAGCACTCTATCGGCTACTTCCGGGCTTACTTTCGTACCGACTATCCTGTTACCCTGCGGGTCCATCAGTGTTGTCGCTATTCTCGTATCTCCCTGAAATATCGTACAATAGGCCCCTGACTCTTCGGTGATCGTGTCTACCAGGCCGAAATTGTTGTTTTGCACCTGCGCGGTGTAGACGACGCCCAGGATAGTATTGTTGTCATCGCATATCGGCAGGGCATTGATTATAGCAAGCCCTTCATTATTGACCATGCCTCCGAGCTTGTTCTCAAGGTCGTTCATACGGATGACCTGTTCAGGTACTATGTCGGTGACGGACGACTCTTTTCCATCAAGCGCGTCCCTGACCTGCGAGTTTATATTGTAGTCCCCGCTCTTGTTTGTCGTGGATCTTGCCACGACTATGGAATTATTGTCATAGACTGTGATAATGTCAAAAAAGCTGTACTTCTTAGAGTATTCGCCGAGAAGGCACTTTACTGTATGGTTATCCCTGGATCTCATGGCGGAGATCAGTTTGGGGTCCATGCTAATTCTCGCAGCGGCGTTGTTGTCCCTGTCCATCTGCGTCTTATAGTCTCTTTCCACCATCGCTGAGACGTCTTTTATTTTATCGTTGAACTGAGCATACTTATCCTGTGATATGGTGGTATAGTTATTGTATGTCAGGATGACCACGGGGACGATGGCGACTATGAACACTAATAGTAGGAGCTGAATAAAAATGCTGTTTAGATCTAGCTTTAAACCCATCCTCTCCCCGCCATACTATAGATAGTAATTGTCTATATTAGTGTCTTCACAATTTATAAATTATGTTTCAGAAAGGTAATTATTTGCTTTTTATGATTTTATAAAGTATTTATTTGTAATAATAAAAAAGTTGAGAATTTAACCCCGAAGGGTTAAACTCGCTTATTAATATATGCTAAGATAGTTCTCTATCTCCCATTTATGGACCTGGCTCCTGTACTCGTCCCATTCGATGCGCTTCGCGACCATATAGTTCTCATAGATGTGCGGTCCGAGGGCGCTCTTTATTATTTCGTCCGCTTCGAGCTCGTCGAGAGCTTCAGAAAGGTTCGCAGGAAGGCTCTTTATGCCCATATCGGATTTCTGCTGTTCCGTCAGGTGGTAAATGTTAAGGTTCACAGGCTCTCCGGGGTCTGTCTTCTTACGAATGCCGTCAATTCCTGCCTTTAAGGTCACGGCCAGGGCGAGATACGGGTTGCATGACGGGTCAGGGCACCTTAGCTCGGCGCGGGTGCCGACGCCTCTGCGAGCGGGGATCCTTACCAGCGGTGACCTGTTCTTCTCGGACCATGCGATATATACCGGAGCCTCATAGCCGGGGACAAGCCTCTTATACGAGTTGACCAGGGGGTTCGTCACTGCCGCATATCCTCTGGCGTGGCTGAGAAGCCCTCCGATATAGTATAATGCCGTCTTGCTTAGCTGGTATTTCGCGTTAGCGTCGTAGAATGCGTTCTTGTTCTTTTTGAACAGCGACTGGTGTACATGCATCCCCGAGCCGGCTTTCGCGAAGATGGGCTTTGGCATGAATGTGGCGTGAAGCCCGTACTGCATGGCTATCTTTCTTACGACGAATTTGAACGTGAGTATGTTGTCGGCCGTGGTCACAGCGTCAGCATACTTAAAGTCTATCTCGTGCTGCCCTTCTCCGACCTCGTGGTGAGAAGCCTCTATCTCGAATCCCATGCCCTGGAGGCTGGTGACCATCGCACGCCTTACCTCGTCGCCCAGATCGATGGGTGAAAGGTCAAAGTAGCCGCCCTTGTCCTTGGAGTTTAAGGTCGGGAACCCGTTCTCGTCGCGCTCGAAAAGGTAGAATTCCGCCTCGGGTCCGGCATTCATTGTGAAGCCCATCTCTTCAGCCTCTTTTATCACCCTCTTCAGGTTGCACCTGGGGCATCCTGCGAAAGGCTTTCCGTTAGAGTCATATACGTCACAGATGAGCCTTGCTACGTTACCGTACTCGCTTTTCCACGGGATCAATGAAAATGTAGTAAGGTCCGGCTTAAGATACATGTCGGATTCTTCTATCCTGACAAAGCCCTCTATCGATGAGCCATCGAACATTATGTCCCCGTCGAGCGCTTTTTCCAGCTGCTCCACAGGAATGGCGACGTTCTTAGTCGTGCCAAAAACATCGGTGAATTGAAGTTTTACGAACTTGACATTAAGCTCTTTGGCTTTTTCAAGTATGGCATCCTTAGTGATTTTGCTCATGTGATAGAATAACATCTTTTTGGATATTATTTTAATGTAGGAACTTTTTTTCCTACAATTTCATATTTAAATATTACGAATGATTATGAATTTTTATGAAAAGTTGCCAGTGTATGCCTTTTTATGGCATTCATAACATTTCATAACTTTTTATCGGAAATAATGATCATCAAAAAATTTCCCGAATGATTTTCTTACTTAATAGAATATATGTCCTCATTTTAAGTAAAGGCGGCTTAAAACGAGTCATAAAATGAAAATAAGGTTATTCGACTGGTTTTTATGATATTCGTTTAAGGACGGGCTAAGAATTTTACAGGTCGTATAATTTCGCAGTCCTTTTCTTTCGTGGCGGCTGAGGATTGTCGGAATACGGGTCATGCGAATCCGCGCCATCATCACCATATACCTCATTTACCGGCTCTTCCACTCCTTTGTGCCCTCTCTGAAGACGCTTGAAAATGGTTGCAACATCCTCATCTTCGGGAGTGTCTTCCTTAATATTATATACGGGCTCGTGGGCCTTTTGCACGATGGGCTTTACCGGGGCGCATTCTATGCTTTTGACAGTCGATTTGGTCTCTTCGATCACCTTAGTAAGCTCTTCGACCTTTGATGAAAGCTCTTTGATCTTCAGTTCCTTATCCTTGCTTTCGAACTTGAGGTTCATTATTTCGTTGTTGAGCCTCAGTATTTCCGCGTTCTTCTGGTCGATCTCTGCGTTTTTCTGATCGATGTCATATAATAGCTTTGAAACAAAAGCATTGTCCTGCGTCTTTTCGACGGGCACAGGCTTGTTCTGCCCGAACGGAACGAGGGCGGTGGAGGTCTCTGCAGGCTCCGCGAGCACAGACGTACCCGTGTTATTATCACTCTCAGAAGTCATGACTTCCCTGAAGGAATCGACGACCTTAAGCACCTGGTCCGTTGACTCGTCCTCTAATATCGACATTATGTCGCTCAGGTCAAAAAGCGACTTTCCCTTATTTGATTTGTCCGCACCGGTCATTTACTTGAACCGCAACCTACCCCTACCCTAGGCGTCTTAATGTTTAATGCTTCTATACAATAAACCTTTCTGTATGCAAAAATGAAAACTGTCTATCTTCCCGTGTTACATTTTGCCGGTTTTTATGGCGAGTTCGCAGGCGACAATAATAGCTAAAGGTCGCGGGATCAGACAATTCCGCGACCATACCCCTTCTACTTTCTGGTTATAATGAACAGTATCGCTGCGCCTGCCAGAGCGCCAGTCGCGAACATCGCTGCGAACATGGCGATATTGCCTATACCGTCAGATGGTTCGGGTGTCGGCTCCGGTGTCGGCGTCGGTGTCACGGTCGGCATAGGTGTCGGCGTGGCTGCAGGCTCTGCTTCGACCGGGGCAGACCTTACAAGAGTGAAAAGCCCGATATCCGATGGAGGCGAGACCTCTATTCTGCTCATGTTAATGTCCGTGCCGTCGATCAGTTTTGCCGTGTTTACCTGATAATTCGTACCGTCGTATCTGACAAGATAATATACATCTTCCGGCGTGGACTCATTTATAGCAGGAATGTCGAAGGTGAATTTCAGGGTCTCCTGGTTCAGGCTCCATCCGTAATTACAGAATCTTTCGATGCTGACCATTCCCAGGACATCGGTGCTGCACATCCCCAAAGGAAGGCCTTCGAAGCCGGCCGGCTTAAAGTCGATATTATATTTCAGGCCGTCCGGTTTTCCGCCCAGTTCCGCATTGATGGTAAGAGTGAATGTCTCGTTTTCGATCTCATCGCTTTTCTGCACGAGCATGACGGCGCTGAAGAAGCTCTTGCCGGTGACGTTCCCTATTACTGTGCCATTGGACGTCGTGACGTCTATGACGTACTGCTGGAAGGTTGGCTGGCTATAGGCCGGGGATGAACCGCCGCCGGATGGAGGGCTGGGTGTAGGTGTTGCTATCACGTCTCCTCCTCCCGGCGCATCAGGCGGTGTGATCTGTGCCAGTGCATACGAAGAAGAGATACAAACCGTTCCCATAATAAAAGTTAATAATATTGCTGTAGCCAGAATCATATTACATTTTTTGCTAGTCATTTATGCCCTCCGTATATTCATTCTATGTACACCCAGTACCCATAACATGGTTTCAGTGTTGTCAAATTACCCTGGTAATATATGTCTGTCCTTGGAGTATAGTAACCCCAGCCGTTTTTGGACTTATAATTAGTGTTATACCTGTCATATTCCCAGACAATGTGGCTGTTATAGTATACATCACTTACATTACGTTCCATAAAAGTCGGGTTACCTATAAGGTTCCAGCCCTGTTTTAATGGTATTTCAGTTGTCGGGGGGATCGAACCGAAAACTTCCAGGGATGTATTGTTCTCGCTATACACCCAGATACCCATCTTTTCGTTTACCTTTTCAAGCTTACCCTGATAATAGATATCTGTGCGCGGCGTATAATATGCCCAGCCATTTTTATTTGAATAGTCTGGGTCCGATAGGTTATATATCCATACTATGTGTATGTCGTCCTTTATCGAAGCGAACAGGTTTTCTACGCTTGAATTATATTCGTCCAGCACGACCGGTATCGATATGAGATTCCATCCCTTGGGAAGATCTATGGTCACATGTGACTTCTCATCATCGATAACATTGATAATGACACTATCAGGCTCATCTAAGACGGCGTTGCTCGATGCATTACTTAAGCTAAGGTAAAATGTCTCATTTCCCTCGCACCCGTCATCGTCCAGTATCTCCACCGTGAATGACCCTGTCGTATTCCCCGGGCTAAATGTCAGAGTGCCGCTAGCCTGCGTAAAATCGTCCCCCACGGTCGCAGTACCGTTCGATGTGGAATAGTCAACGGTCACTGCAGATGCAGCTGTCCCTGTCATTATTACTGTGATATTCAGGTTCCCGCCGCTTTCGTTGACATTATACGAAGGAGCCGTAAAACCGATGGATGGCCGGGACTCGTTATCGATTATCGTCAGGTTCGCGGTACTGTTGCCGCCGAACATGGCTTTTGACGACAGGTCGCTCAGGGTCAGGCTCAGTCTCTTATCTCCATCGTATGTGGCATCATCAATTATGGGTACTGAGAAAGTCTGTGTAGTGTTTCCGGGAACAAACGACAGTATTCCGCTCACATGTATATAATCTATCCCCGCCATTGCCGTATCGTTAGACGTGGCATATCTTACCGATACAACAGTGTCCGTCCTGTCTGTCAATGTCACCGCTATCGTCTTTGACCCCGAGTTCTCGTTGACCGTATACGCAGACGACGAGAATTGCATGACCGGCTTCGGATCGTCATTAAGGATCGTCAGGACCGACGTGTTCACAGGCCCCAATATCGAACCGTTCGTCGCGTTGCTTAAGGCCAACAGCACTGTCTCATTATTCTCGTAGACCGCATCGTTAAGCAGCGGTATATTAAAAGTCTTTGCAGTCTCGCCGTTATTGAATGTAAGGATACCGTTCGCGGCTGTATAGTCCTGGCCTGCCACTGCCGTTACGCCTGAAGTGGCATAGTTCACTTTAATGATGCCCTCGTCACCGTTCAGGCGATTCACCGTTATGACGGCGTTGCCGGCATTTTCATTGAACTGGTACTGGGCCGCAGAAAAAACCAGCTCGCCTGTAGCGTCATTTTCAACTATGTTGACCGTGACGTTCGAAATGCTGAGCCCGTTAAATTTCAGATCGCCGCTCGAAGATGAGTGGGTTATGACCGATACAGGGTCATCATTGAACATGTCATCATCTATTGCAGTGACTTCTATACACTCAGGTGTTTCCCATCCTGCTGGCGTGAACGTGACCGATGTCCTGTTAAGTGCGACTTTATCGTCGTTTCCGATGCTGATGACAACATCGCCGGCAGGCTCTGATCTCAAGGATATCATATAAACGCCGGAATCCCCTTCATCCAGGTTCATGGATAACGGGGATATGTCTATAATGCTGGACGTGAACGCTTTCAGGCATACGTTGGCCTCATCGAAAGTACCTGAGACGCTCCCGCTGGTCATATCTGTCCAGCTGACCCCGTTCGAACTTATGTAGCTCTCTCCCGGGTTAGAGGATGCATCGCTGCTATAGCCATACCATTTGTCCTCTATAGGGATCGGGTAATTGGTGCCCGGTGTCGTAAGCCTGACGACCACGGAGAACTTATTGCCGGTATGGAGTGCCATCTCGTCATTGAATTTCACCGTATGGTATCCCGCATCGGCTATAACACCCGACTTGTTCCCTAAAAGTGTCGAAGAGACCGGGCCGGATACGACATTATCATAAACGTATATCTCATAGCTTGACCCGGATACCGGCGTGTAGAAGCTTACCGCGGACAGCATTTCCTCGGCTTCGCACGTGAAGACGTTAGCGAACCATGCTGTATTAGAGCCAAATCCTCCAGTTGAAACCCATCCTAGCGGGTCGTACAGGTATGCCCGGTCATAGTTAGTGACGGGTTCCGCTGTGAATACTGCATTCTCTCTGCATATGCGAGTATCGTAGTACGAGATATAGAAATATCCATTCTCCCCCCAGTCCTCGCCCCAGCTGTTCTTTATTATGAAAGCCCCGTTGCCTGCAGGCGCGGTCTTAAAGTTATTTTTATCAAAATCATCATCCCAGCCTACTATCGCTACTGCATGATTGGGCGATGAAGTGCTTGTATAACGGTATGAGTTGCTGGTATAGTTCATGTATGTGGGTGACCAGTACATTACTGTGTAGACAGCGCCATAAGTCATCACTGCGGACTTGATAGCGTCATTATCCGTATAGCCTGACCTACCCGGTATGAATATGACGTCCTGGACATGTTTTTGCACGGGGAGCCCCGGCGGCGAATATCCTGACGTATCGCTGTACGGGTCGTCCGATTCATTCACCGGACCGCTCCATCTGGCCAGATACGCAGTAGATATATACTGGTTACCTCCATCATCCCAGTCCCTGTCAAAGCCGTCCAGGTTTTTCATGTTGTTCTCGGAGAAGTCCCATAGTTCACCGGGCAACAGGAATGACTCTAAAGAGGCGTATGTAGCTTGCGCCCAGCAACTGCCGGCGCTGCCCTGGTCCCTTATCCCTGTCAATTTTCCAAGGGTACGAAGGTCATAATATACAGGGTAGCTAACGGTGTCAGACCCATACATTACCATATGATCATAATTCAAGCCTGGTAGATCATACGGAGATGGTATAAGCCCCGTAACACGCTCTACACCGGATCCTTCCATGAGCATGAAGGATGGGGGGTCTTGTAGATACGCTAAGAACTCCGGGTTAACAGGGCCTTTTTGGAACTCGCAGGACGAAGATCCGTTCAGGATCCTTATAGTGTCAATTTGTTGCGGGTCGCTGTACTGCGCTCCTGTAGGAGTTACGGCTGAAAACATCAGTAAAAATATGATGGCTAACGTTATTGTACCTCTTATACATCCCCTCATTTGTTACCCCCGTTAAAGCTCTAAAAATCTAGTGACGATCGTTATTTAACCTGTAAATTTGTATGTTTTCACCGAGTTCATGCAGATTGTCGATTTTTAAGCAAGCCTATATATATTGTTTATTAGCAAGCTAACCGTTTATAAATCTTTCTTGATTATAACAAGTAATTATAATTTTCAGGCGACTAAAACGTAAATGAAATCGAATAGAATAAAAAGCTTCAAATTATCTACGTTCAGGAATAAGGCATGTCATATCCCTTAAAACCGATAAATATATACACATCACAAAACATAAGGCGAAGGGTATATCCAAACATTAAATTCACAGGATACCAGGCGGTTACGCTCCCATGATATCAGGGAATGTGAAATTCGCCTGTTGTCATCGATGCATCAACTTAACCTCGAGGAAAGGAAATGGACGACAAACAGATAAAAAAGATGATGAAGCCGGAGTTCGCGAAGAACTATGAGAAATACTATCCGGTCAAGACATTAACTTCATTAGGCTACTCAAGGCACGTATGTAAGCACTGCGGCAGGGGCTTCTGGAGCCAGGACGAGAGGGATTTCTGCGAGGAGGCGGAATGCAGCGGCGGTTACCGGTTCATCGGGGAACAGCTTACGAAAAAGCCGTTCGGGTACAAGGAAGCGTGGGACGTTTACGTTAAGACGTTCGAAGAGTGGGGCTATGTGCCTCTCGAAAGGTACCCGACCGTTTGCAGGTGGTACGAGGACCTGTACTTTGTGGCGGCAGGCATTAACGACTTCCAGCCGTACGTCGTTTCAGGCGAGATCGAGCCTCCCGCGAGAGCCGTCCTCGAGCCTCAGTTTTGCTTAAGGTTTAACGACATCGACAATGTAGGTATCACCGGCAGGCACTACACCGGCTTTATCATGGTTGGCCAGCATGTCTTTAACTCGCCCGAGCATTTCGTCTACTTCAAGGAAGAGGGCATAGCTCAGATCCATCATTTCCTTACACAGGGATTGGGCATCCCGGCACATGAGATCGTCTTCCACGAGGACGTATGGGCCGGCGGAGGCAACTTCGGCCCTTCCATCGAATATTTCTCAAGAGGACTGGAGCTCGGTAACCAGGTCTATATGCAGTTTGAGCAGTTGCCGGACGGCAGTTTCCGCGAGCTCAGGACAAAGGTCATCGACATGGGCGCTGGACTTGAGAGATGGGCATGGTTCAGCCAGGGCAAACCGATGTCGTACGACGCGACCTTCCCGAGGACCATGGAATTCATATATGAAAAGACCGGCTACCGGCCTGACCAGGAATTTCTCGCAAAGTTCGCAAGATATGCGGGCATACTTAACGTCGATGACATAGAGGACATGGGCTCAGTGTGGAACGATGTCGCCAGGCAGATGGGCATGGACATCAACGAGCTCAAGAATATCGTCTATAAGAACAGGGCGCTATACGCGATAGCTGACCACACAAGAAGCCTTCTCGTGGCCATACATGACGGTGCGCTGCCGTCCAACGTCGGCGGCGGGTATAACCTGCGTAACCTTCTCAGGAGATGCTGGACTCTCATCGACCAGTACGGTTTCGACCTCGACCTGAACGACGTATTCCGGTCACACATAGACGAGTTCGGCTCGTGGTACACAGAGCTGCGAGATTACGGCTCGCTCTTTGACATCCTTGAAGTAGAGCGCAAGAGGTACGAGGAGTCAAAGCGCAAGAGCAGGGATATCATTAAGAGAATGGTCAAGAGCAAAGAGGAATTTACGCCCGAAAAGCTCGTCGAATTATATGACTCGCAGGGAATATCCCCGGAACTTATCAAGGAAGCGAAGCCGGATGTCCATATCCCCGAAGACTTTTACGTAAAGGTGCAGGCAAGGCATGAGTCAAAGCAGGCCCGCAAGATCGAGGCGAATGAGGCCCAGGGCCTCCCGAAGACCAGGGCATTATACTACGAGCGTCCTCAGGAGTTCGAGTTCGATGCAGAGGTCGTAAAAATGCTGTCCCCGGTCAAAGTCGTGCTCGACCAGACCCTGTTCTATCCGCTCGGAGGCGGACAGGCGAGCGATACCGGCCTAATCAACGGGATTCCCGTAAAGGACGTCTACAAGCAGGACGGAGTCATCGTCCATGTTCTTGAGTCGGCTCTGCCGGAGGGAACTAAAACTGTCAGATGCCTTGTGGATAAGGCGAGAAGAAGGATCCTGGCTGCCCACCACAGCGCGACCCATATCGTGAACTATGCCGCAAGGAAAGTCCTCGGCGACCACGTATGGCAGGCAGGCGCGGAAAAGACGCCCGATAAGGCAAGGCTCGACATCACCCATTACGAATCACTGACCTTCGAACAGCTTCAGGAAATAGAGCGCGTGGCGAACGATATCGTGATGCAGCACATCCCGATCACTGTCAGGGAAATGTCCAGGTCGGAGGCTGAAAGGGAGTATTCGATGCGTATATACCAGGGAGGAGCAGTGCCCGGAAAAGTCCTGAGGATAGTCAACGTTCACGGCTTCGACGTAGAGGCGTGCGGAGGCATTCACGTCGATAATACCTCAAAGGTAGGATTCATCAAGATGATGTCCAGCGAGAGGATCCAGGATGGAGTTGTACGACTCGAGTTTAAAGCCCTTGAGAACTCTCTTAAGGAGATACAGCACCAGGAGAGCATCCTGAAGGAGGTATCCGACCTCTGGGGAGTCGGCTATGACGACATACCAAAGACCGCGTCAAGGTTCTTCAACGAATGGAAGGAGCTTTCAAAGAAGAACAAGGAGCTTGAGACCGAGTTCGCAAAGAGGCTCGTTGAGACCTCTATAAAATGCGGCGATACGGTGATCGAGCTGGATCTTCCGGTGAGCGATTTCGGCACGCTGATGAAAGCCGTAGGCTCCATGAAGAAAGAGTTCAAGGGCAAGACCGTCATATTAAAAGGCGACAACTTCGCCTACGGTTATTCGGATAACATTGACGTAAAAGAAAAGCTTGGAGAGAGCTTCATGAACGTTGACGGCAGCGAGCATGAGGCCAGGGCTTTCAAGGCTAAAGCAAAGGCATGAAAGCCTCTTCAATCTATTTTTTCATAAAGGGCTGAAGAACTGTTTCTATTTCAAAGGCTAAACTTACAACTGGATGGACATGTTTTTTTTAAACATCCAGTTATAAGAGAAAAGTGATGTTCTCGAGTTTCTTGCGGGCCGTTGAATTAAATATCATTTCTTTTAATTCTGTTAAGCTATATTACATCGATATAACGGGGCTTATTCGTCTTTGATTTTGAGTTATTTTAGTTTTATTTCTATTAAAATAACCATATGATCTTTCAAAAATCATAAATAAAATCCGAAATACGGGCTTTTAAGAAGCTACCGGATATTCGACATAATTATATAATATACTGTGATTTATTATTAGTATATATACGAGCTAGGAAAGCCATTAAAATGTTTATTCTGGAGAGTTTATATGCTTGAAGAATCGATGTCCGAACGAAACAATGAACTCAAGCTCGTACTATCTAGACTTAAAGGAATGGGCGTTGAATCTTCGGCGATTGTGAGGCGCGACGGTGTCATGATCACTGCGGAGATGACGCTCGGGGAAGAGCAGAGAGAGACTTTTGCCGCGATGTCCGCCGCTATGCTCGGGGCGGCCGAGACCGCCGTTTCTGAAATGAAACAGGGAATACCCAGGCGGATCGTGCTTGAGATCGGGGGTAAAAAGCTTATTGCACAAGGGGCAGGACCTGTTGTGTTACTCGTCGCTCTCGTTGGGCCAAAAGCGGATGTTCCCCGGATATATGGCGAGATAGATAAGGCGGCCATAGAGGTCAGAAAAATAATAAAGCAAGAAGGACGTTAGGCTCGAAGAGTCATTTTCTAAGATAAAGTAATCACGAGCGTTGTCATGATAGTTTAAAAAAGATTTAAAT
This sequence comes from Methanooceanicella nereidis, assembly GCF_021023085.1. Taxonomy (NCBI): domain Archaea; kingdom Methanobacteriati; phylum Methanobacteriota; class Methanomicrobia; order Methanocellales; family Methanocellaceae; genus Methanooceanicella; species Methanooceanicella nereidis. The sequence goes on from NZ_PGCK01000008.1 coordinate 163,479, forward strand.
GGGATTCAATTTCAACTGCTCTTTGCCATGCCTGTCAGGAAGTCCTTTAAAATATTCAGGCCTTTTAACAACAACAGGAACGCTCCGCATGAGCCAAGGATCAGGCTTACGCCGTCTAAGGCAAGCAGGAACCATGTGATATAGTTTTCCGGGACCCTGTCGAGCACCGATACGAATTGTCCGCCCCAGAGGACCGTACATGCTACCTTATCGAACTGGTAGAATATCGCTATGAAGATCAATATCAGTACGAATGATGCGGCCAGGTTTTTTATGTTGTTCAGGTTTATCTTGTTCAAGCCGAGCAGCAGCAGGAACACAGCCGCGGCAAGTATGTAAGTATTATTGATCAACTGGTAGAATAGAACGTCCGCCGGCATGAAATATTTAAGTATCTCGCCTATCACCAGAATTATCGCTGCGCCAATGATCACCATTGCTACGTGGACAAGCACATTGCGTGTATCCCCGTTTAGAAAGTCCAAGTTTTTCCCTGGCAAATCTGACATATGTACTAATCAAGCGTCTAATGTAAAAAAGCTTTTTTCTCAGTGAAATTAATTGTATAAATCCTATTTTTCATGAATTATAGTTATTTGTGGGCATCGTGAAAAAGTATATATTGCGTTTATCATACACTTAAAGATAAATCGATGTTTACACAGGGGCTTATTTTGCCGACGGGTGTAGGGTAGTGTGGGTATATGAAAAAACTGTTCGTATCTGTATTACTGTTATCGTCGTTCCTGGCAATAAGCGGCTGCTGCTGCTTAACGGATATACCTATCTATGTACCAGTGGATGATAACGGCGGAGAGGATGTTAAAATATCATATGAACAGGTCAGCAAGGCAGAAATGGACGCGAGCAACAAGTCGGTGACAGATGCCGCCGGGGCTATTGATGCTCAAGATAAACAGGCGTTCCTGAGCCTTATGTCCGCGGATGTTCTTGGCAGCGTCAGCGGCGAGCCGGACCTTTCGACACCTGAGGCTGCAAAGATCGCAGAGGGATTCAGGAACGCGAAACTTGTCCGGACAGGGTCTTACATGATGGACTATGAGATGACCATAGACGGCGTCACATATTCTTTTAGCACCGTAAAGGAGGACGGCAAATGGAAAATAACCGGGCTATAAAGGTCATGGCCGCACTGGTATTGATATTCGTGCTGCTGATCCCGGCCAACGCGCTGGCATATAATAACGTGGGCGTTCATCCGCGGATTAATGAGTATGCCTTTGACCAGTTCGAGAGCACCTGGATGAAAAACGACCAGTACCTGAAACAGGCATCGCTGGACGGCCGCAGCGTTTACGGGGAAGCATGGGACCCGTCGGACGGGACGACCTGGACAGACAAGGTCGGTAATGGCATAATCTCCGTGAAGCGGAGTAAAAGCATGGAGCAGTGGGTGATCGACGGAGGATTCTCGGCGGATGAACCCGAAGCAGATATGGCGATGGTACATTTCTACGACCCGGTGAGGTCGCCGCATTATCTCACAGATCAGCTTAACGACATCCCTGGCGGAAAATATGTCAACCCGCAGATAAGCGCATATGAATGGGCTTTCGGTAACTCGCCATACAAGTATAATTTCCTGATGGCGAGAAAATACTACAGGGACGCGCTGTCCAGCACGGACCCCGATAATATAAACTACGGCAACGCCTGGAGGGCTGTCGGTGAGACGATGCACCTCATGTCAGATATGACCGTGCCAGCACATGTAAGGAATGACGGCCATGTGCCTTTTAGAGATTATGTCGACCCTTACGAATATTTCACGACGGTGTCCCATATCGATAAATACCGCAGCAGCGTAGCTTCCAGCTCCGTCGGGCCATACAAGCGAACATATCCGGGACAGGGCGACATTCAGTCGCTGATGCATGACGTAGCTTACTGGACTAACACGAATTTCTTCTCCCGGGACACTATTCCCCTTTATGGAAAAACCATCACTGCCAACGACGAGCCCGCATATCCGTCCCCGAAATTGACGATAAGCCCGACTTTCACAGGCTACTATAACGGGACAGTGGACGGTAAGACAGTGCCGATGGCAAGGCAGTCGTTAAAAGGCTGGATATGGAAGACACCCGCGGTCACGGTAGACCAGACCATATGCGACGCTCAGCGTGAGATATTGATACCTGTGGCGATCAAGTCTTCGGCCGCGGTCCTGGACGCTTTCCTGCCCCGGTTCGAGGTCAAGATCGATGAGGTGACCCCCGAGCCTGAAAAGGCGAACATGCGTAAGGTAGAAGGAAGCATAAAGCTCATCCCCACCAGCGTATGGCCAAAACAGGATGAGCTCGTCATCAGGAACGGGGCTTATCTTACCGTTACCAACAAGACCACCGGAAAATCCTCGACCGTCCCGATAGTCAGCAAGGGCGGACAGGCCCTTAATAACATAGAGATGACAGTGGAGGCGTATCCCGGTGACAGCATACAGCTCTTGTATGATCTTGGCGGATATGTCGTATACTCTAATCCCTACAGGCTGCCCGTTCCGTCAGTGACGCCTACGCCCGTCCCTACAGAGGAACCGGACACCGGATCAAGGATAGTCCATGTCAGGGTATATGACAGCGAAGGCAAGATATTCAGTGAAGAGACCTACCTGTACGAGGATGGTTTGTTCGTCAAGCACGGGCTTGAAGCGATGTATATGTGGTACTATGATGAACTGGCCACGCAGGCGAAGAAGGAATGGGATCACGGCACCCTTATCCAGGGCACGGAAAAGATACTGGAATGGGAGGGCGCGTCTAACATCTACCCGTACCGCATTGAAAATAACCCGAAGCCTAGATTTAACCCCGACGATAACTCGGTCATATTAAGGCTGGGGTCCGACGAGATGCCTAAGAACCTGCCGTCATGGCTTAAGTAGGCTTTCGCTACCGGAGGGGTCCAACCCCCTCCTTCTCATTTTTTGTTACTAGAATAGAGTAATTTATTTAAGCCTCTTTTTGTATTCATATACCATCTATCATATAACACAAAAACTCATCAGGCGATCATAATGGTAAAAGTAGCATTAGTGGGCGGCGAAAAGTCCGGAAAGACGACACTGGCCTCGAAGCTGGGAAAGAAAGGCACCGAATCCGACATAGTCCTGTATGACTTTGTCAAGGGAGATAACATAATCTCGATCGTGGACCCGATCGGATACCCGAAGTCGCCGAAACCTCTCGTGAACGCGGTCAACATGGCTGACGTAGTGGTCTTCTGCGTGGACGCGGCCGGGCTCGACGCCAGGGCTGGCGAGTGTATCATACTGATGGACCTCGTTAAGCCAAAACACGGCATCATCACTATCACAAAGACCGATACATCGAACCCGTACGCCGTGGAGGAACTAAAGAATAAGATAAAGATGATCGCAAAGGGCACTGTGGTGGAGAACTGGGAGGTAATACCAACATCCACGAACGTCAAAGCTATGGAAGGCATTGACAAACTAAAGGACGTGCTATTTGAATATGATAACAAGCTCAAGGAGGAGCACAAGACCTTACTCGATAAGCCAGTGCGTATTCCTATCGACCACCACTTCAACGTTACCGGCATAGGCTGCGTCATACTGGGATACGTGGACCAGGGAGTTGTAAATGCCAAGGAAAAGCTTACCGTGTTCCCGATTAAGCATGAGGTCGAGATACGCTCCATCCAGATGCACGACGTTGACGTGAAGCAGGCACCTGCCGGCGCCCGCGTCGGACTGGCAATTAAGGGCATACAGAGCAAAGACCTTGACAGGGGCCACATAATATCCGCTTCAGAGAACGTCGCAGAAGATTTCAGCTTAAAATGCGTCACTGCCAAGTTCAAGGGAGAGTTTAAGAAAGGCGACAAGGTACATGTCTATACGGGGCTTCAGTCGACACCGGGCAACATCGTAAAGATCATTGCTAACGGAAACGAGGTCGAGGAAACAAAATCCTCATCCGCATACGAGGTCGTCTTGAAGACCGATAAGGAAGTGGCTTACTCACCGGGAGACCGGTTCATCCTTTCCAAGCTCGACGATCCAAAACAGAGGTTCCTGGCGACAGGAACTATCTAATTTTTTTATACATGATAGCAAACCAATATTAGCAAGTTAACCGTTAAGTGCTCTATTCTTAGAATTTTTTATGCATTTTTAATTCTTCTTTGATTGAGTCTAACACAAAGGCAACTAAGGGCACTGGCTTTCACCACGGAGCGCGCAAAGGCGAGTAAGGAACACAAATTTTTTTAAGATACTAATTATCTTCTAAAAAAGTCCTTTGTGAACCCTTGCGCCCTTAGCGCCCTTTGTGGTGGAAACTGGTGTGCCCTTGTGCCCGTTGTGCGCTTTGTGGTGGAAACTAGTGGTCCCTTGAGCCCGTTGTGCGCTCCTATGAAAAACTTTTTGATGGTCTCTGTAAAGACCTGCATGTAACATTCATTATGGGATCGATGTTCTGCCGTTGTGCCTGTCGGATGGCAGGCAGGCACGTAACCTCACAGAAACACAGAAACACAAATTTTTTTATATGATTTTTTAAGGTCACGAAAACCCAAAGGTTCACTCACCAAACCACAAATGCTCCAGTATCACCGTCAACGCGCTAAAGTCTCAAATGCACGGCTTAATGCTCGAAGCGCTCTAATTCACTAACGCTAAAACAAGACCCCGAACATTCTCCAAAAACACTAAATTTTAACTGCACGGTTGACGCTTACACGACTAATATCCCTGCTATAGGTCAAGGGGAACACAAACCGGGATATTGAACTTTTGTGGTTTGGAGAATGTTCGGGTCTTGTTTTAGCGTTGGTGAATTAGGGCAGGTTGGTGCGTTGAGCCGAGCGTTTGGGCTGTTGGTGCGTTGACGGTGATACTAGGGCCCTTTGTGGTTTGGTGAGTAAATCTTTGAGATTTCGTGACCTTAAATTCTAAAAAAAATTTGTGTTTCTGTGTTTCTGTGAGGTTACGTGTCTACCTGCCATCCAACAGGCACAACCATAAAAACCATATCCTGGAAACCAGGAAGTGATTATATGTTTTTTTCATTTTTAAAACCTGAGCAAGAACCCGCTCATCAAAGATTTCGTGGTGAAAAATAGTGTTCTTTAGTTGCCTTTGTGTTAGACTCTATCAAAAATTTCACAGTGACATAAAAAGGATCAAAACTTTCATGCATATCTCACGGCCTAAAAATATTCCGTGAGCCTTGCCTGCGATAACTCATTTATGATGTTGGCCGTTGTCTTCCAGGACTTTCTTACGAACTCCGGCATCTTCTTATTTTTCATGTAATATCTTTTCAGGAATTCGATAGTGACCTCGTCGCCGGGGTAACCGCTGCCCACGTCCTCGCCTATGGACTCGGATATCTTTCGCACCAGGGAATCCCTGTGAACTTTGGCGATTATCGACGCCGCCGAAACTATGGGATATTTCGAGTCGGCCTGGTGGGCCGATATGATCTCCGCCTCAAAATCAAGCAGCTTTTTAACGTTAAGGCCAAACCTTCCGGGGTTCACGTCACAGGAATCTATGTAGACAATGTCGGGCCTGGACTTGAGGATCACTTTTGAGAAGCACTCCACTTCGAGCATGTTCAGGCTCTCTTCGTTCGGTATCCTCAGGTCTATCTGCGAAGGCTCGACCACCAGTAACTCAAACTTGCAGACGTCCTTCAATCTTATGGAAAACTCTTCACGTTTTTTCGGTGTAAGTTTTTTAGAGTCCTTCAGACCCATCGACTCTATCTCATGCAGATCATCTTCGCTGATAGCCGCGCCGCAGACCACCATCGGGCCTATCACCGGGCCCCTTCCTGCTTCGTCCACTCCCATTATCAAGACCAAAAGAACAACCCTTCCTTAATACCTTGTAATCGTATATGATATTTTGCGCCCCTCCAGAAATGATATGACCTTTTGGGAGAACCCCTCGAACGTGTCGTTATTACCGGCAACGCATGAGTATGCGTCGACGCCTGCCTCATCGTCGGTGATGCCGGAGACCCTGATTATCACCGAGCCTTTTGGAACTACCGTATCCTTTAGTATGGAGTCTTTATCACCGTCAGTTATCCCTATAGCCCTGATACCCAGCCTTGCAAGGATATCGCATGCCACTTCCGTAGTATCGTCCCCGACAGTGATTGCGCATACCGTATCCGGTTTCACCGTATCCATCGACAGGAAAGCAGTGTGGTCTATCATGACTGCCTTTCCGGGGCCTTCTTTAACGGTCATGATCCTGGGGAAGGTAATATCGTCTCTCAGCCAGCCCGACTTGATCATAACATTATCCAGATCGACAGGGCCGATCTTTGCGAGCCCCGAGTCTTTAATTTTCACCCCTTCAATACCGCATATCAAACCACGTTTTGCCTTGATACGCACTTCCCGCCCGACGACGGTCCCTACAAAGGTCCCGCCAACAAAAAGAGGCTCTCCGGGAAGGACGCCTGATATTTTTCTATAGTTAAACCCCTCTATTTCCACTGCAGGAACATATTTTGGTTTTATCTGCCTGATCCGTGATTTGAAATGCCCTGCGATAACCGAAGCTACTTCCGATGCGATACGGTCGTCTTCATCATTTCCCCATATTATGACAGTGCCATCCGCTTCAAAAATTCGCTCTGCGTGGATAATGCTCTTTACATTATTCACCCTGCCGGCAACTATCTCTCCGAAATTGATGCCGGACTCAAGTGTCTTGCCATGGTTAATGACCACAAGAGCGTCAGCGTCCCTGAAAGATAAAAGGGCGATGCTCGGGGGATCACAACTGGATATGTCAATGACGTCCCGAAGCCCCTCGTCTATTATGGCTGTCCTGCACATAGTGCCGCCGGCGACGGCACTGACGTTCCCGATAGAGCTAAGAAGGTCGATGATATTTTTCGCTTCTTTTGAGTATACGGGTGCAGGACCATGGACTACGATCCCGATCTCAAGAGGTCTCGAGAGGCTTTTCAGCTCTCTCCACCCCCCTCTTTGGACAGATGTCCTCTACGGGGCAAATATGATGGAGAGGTATCACAGCCTTACAATAATCCCTCCCGAGGTTGATTATGAGCAGGTGCGCCATCCCGGGGATCATTTCCTTACGCTCAAGATCCTCCTTAACCCGCCTCTTGGCTGCCTCGGAGTCACCCGACGCGCAGCTAAGGCCGAGCCGCTGTGTCACTCTGCATATATGTGTATCGACAGGGACCACATCATGTCCCAGTGAAAATAAAAGCACACAATCCGCTGTCTTAGGCCCGACGCCGGTCAGCGATAACAGCGCCTCACGCGCCTCCCTTGTAGGCACATCCCTCATCCATTCCAGGCTGCCTTTATATCGTTCGATAATCTCCTTCGACGACCTGATGATATAATCTGCCTTATAAGGGCCCGATGTCTTGATCAGCCTCTCCAGCTCTCCCTTATCCGCGCCTGCCATCTTGTACACGTCGATGCCTTTATAGTGGTGCTGCAGGCGGTGGAAAGTCTTTCTGGCACTATCCGCCGTCTTATTCTGGGTGAGTATGGTAACGATAAGCGAAATATACGGGTCCTGAAGCTTAAGCACCCAGCATCTTTTATAAAACTCCTGCAGTCTCAATAAAATGGGGCTCTTTCCGCTGTAAACCCTGTCAAGAGAATAGTCAAACTCATCCATTACCCTGCCATAATATTTTTCCGGCGTGACTTTCAACGTGCCGTCAGGCAATTGTTCCAGGCAGGCATCCTCATCGGCATCCGGATAATACTTATAATATTTATCGTCCTTCAACATCCATTCGAGAGCCGTGATTTGAATGTCCATCGTGGACCGCAGATCAATATCCATCATAAAACGTCATTTTGAGTTACGATCTTTGCATTTATTTACTTTCTCCGGACCGATTCTTCGTAGCTAACATAAAAGCTATTTTCGTTATTGAATGCTCCATCAATAGTCCTATGTACAAAGGCAACAAAGGGCACCGGCTTTCACCACGAAATCTTTGATGAGCGGGGTCTTGCTCAGGTTTTAAGAATGAAAGAACGTGTCGTACTTACCCGGTCTTTGAGATGAAGTTTTTTATGGTTGTTCCTGTCGGATGGCAGGTAGACACATAACCTCACAGAAACACGGAAACCAGTGTTCCCGTGCTTGTGTTTTTTGGGTTTGGTTGGTAGTGGTCGTGTTTTTTGGTGGTTGGTATGCGGATGGTTGTGGGGTTTGTTGGTTTTTTTGTGATTTTTTGTCTGAAAACGGTCTTTTT